>JBKKAU010000067.1:0-10509 GCA_046714475.1 Thermoanaerobaculia bacterium | reverse complement strand
GCAATATTTGCACAGCCCAGGTGCTGCTGGCGGTGATGGCCGGCATGTACGCCGTCTATCACGGACCCGAAGGCCTGCGGCGGATCGCCCGGCGGGTGCACGCCCTGGCGGCGGTGCTCGCCGCGGGGCTGCGCCGCCTCGGCCACCGCACCGGCGACGCGCCGTTTTTCGACACGATCCGGGTGGAGCTCGAAGGCCGGACCGCTGGCGAGGTGATCGCCGCCGCGGCGGACCGGCGGATCAACCTGCGCCGCCTCAGCGACCGCACGGTCGGGATCGCGCTCGACGAGACGGCCGGCGCGGCCGACGTCGACGAGTTGCTGGCGGTCTTCGCCGGTTCGGACTCCCCGGGCGTCTCCGCCCGCGAGCTGCTGGCTGAGATGACCGAGGTGGACCTGGACCTCCCGGCGCAGCACGCCCGGACGTCCGGGTACCTGACGCACCCGGTATTCCACCGTTTCCACACCGAGCACGAGATGCTGCGCTATATGAGGCGGCTGGAGAGGCGCGACCTGTCGCTGACGACGTCGATGATCCCGCTCGGCTCGTGCACGATGAAGCTCAACTCCACGTCCGAGATGCTGCCGGTCACCTGGCCGGAGATCGCGTCGATCCACCCGTTCGCGCCGGTGGAGCAGGCGGAGGGCTACAGGGAGCTCTTCCGGACCCTGGAGCGGTGGCTGTGCGAGATCACCGGCTTCGACGCCTGCTCGCTGCAGCCGAACGCCGGCTCGCAGGGCGAGTACAGCGGCCTGATGGTGATCCGCGCCTACCATCGCCAGCGGCGCCAGCGCGGGGACGAGCAGCGCGACGTCTGTCTGATCCCGGTCTCGGCCCACGGCACCAACCCGGCCTCGGCGATCATGGCGGGCATGAAGGTGGTGGTGGTCGCCTGCGACTCCGGCGGCAACATCGAGCTCTCCGACCTCCAGGCCAAGGCCGAGGCGCACCGCGACCGTCTGGCGGCGCTGATGGTGACCTATCCCTCGACCCACGGGGTGTTCGAGGAGGAGATCCGCGAGATCTGCGACGTCGTCCACCGGCACGGCGGCCAGGTCTACCTGGACGGCGCCAACATGAACGCGCAGGTGGGGCTCTGCCGGCCGGGCGACTACGGGGCGGACGTCTGCCACCTCAACCTGCACAAGACCTTCTGCATCCCGCACGGCGGCGGCGGACCGGGCATGGGGCCGATCTGCGTCGCCAGCCACCTGGCGCCGTTCCTGCCGGGGCACCCGGTGATCCCGACCGGTGGAGACGAGGCGATCGGCCCGGTGTCGGCGGCTCCCTGGGGGAGCGCGGAAATCCTGACCATCTCCTGGGTCTACATCGCCATGATGGGAGCCCAGGGGCTGACCCTCGCCACCCAGCTGGCGATCCTCAACGCCAACTACATGGCCGAGCGGCTCAAGAAGCACTATCCGGTGCTCTACAGCGGCCGCCGCGGCCGGGTGGCGCACGAGTTCATCCTCGACCTGCGGCCGTTCAAGACCACGGCGGGCGTCGAAGCCGAGGACGTGGCCAAGCGCCTGATGGACTTCGGCTTCCACGCGCCGACCATGTCGTTCCCGGTGGCCGGCACGCTGATGATCGAGCCGACGGAGAGCGAGTCCCGGGCCGAGCTCGACCGCTTCTGCGACGCCCTGATCGCGATCCGCGAGGAGATCCGGGCGATCGAGGAGGGGAAGGCCGACCGCAAGGAGAACCCGCTGAAGTACGCGCCGCACACGGCCGAGGACGTCACGGATGAGGCCTGGGACCGGCCGTACACCCGCGAGCAGGCCGCCTTCCCGGCGCCGTGGGTGCGGGAGCGCAAGTTCTGGCCTTATGTCGGGCGGATCGACAACGCCTGGGGAGACCGCAACCTCGTCTGCTCCTGCCCTCCGATGGCGAGCTACGAGTAGGCGGGCCGAGGCGTGAGGGTCGCGCCCGGCGAGGTGACCCGGTCCGAGACGCTGCTCTTTGGGTTCTTCCTGGCGTGCTGGGCGGTGGACCTGCTGGTCTTCCTCCGCGTCATCACGGTGGCGGGGAGCCTGACGCTCTCGCTCTACGGGCTCTACAGCGCGGCGATGTCGCTGGGCTGGCTCGGCGGCTTCCTCTACATGCGGCGCAGCCGGGGTCTTCCCGACCCGTTGCGCCGCCGCGTCTTCTACCTCTATCTCGCCGGCCCTCCGGGGCTCATCTACCTGCTGCGCAGCCTGGCGCCGTTCGAGGTCCAGTACGCCGCGCCCCTGGCGACTCTCTACGCCTTCGGGGTCTACGCCATCTTCTTCTGGGTGCCGATCAAGTTCCCGGTGGACCCGGGGCGGCTGAAAGGCTAGAGGAGCTCGGGATGATCGGCCGCCATCCAACGGCGGACCGTATCGTGGACCTCGCGGGCCAACGCGATCATCTCCTGAGCGTCCTTGCTGGAGACAGCCCCCGCGCGCTCATAACCCCCCAGATTGCGCTTCTTGCGGAAGAGGTCGAGGCGGGCGATGACACCGGCTGGCAAAGCGGCGGTGTAAGCCAGCGACTGGAGCGCCCGATAGTGATGGGCCTCCCGGGACGCTCGGTAGCCACAGGCGGCGAGCGCCGCGACCGCTGACTGGAGGGCGGCGTTATAGGCGATGTTCAGGCGCCAGTCAGGGCTGAGCCCTTCTACCTCGCAATCGGCGAGGTCTCGCTCAATGATGGCGAAGAGGTCGCGGATCTCACCCGCGTTCGGCCGATGCTCACTCAGCCAACCGTACTTGTGCCAGTCGCTCAAGCTCACGTGGGTTTCCGATCACGAAGAGTTTAGGACCATCCAGGACAGTCGTCACGAAGTGATGGCCCTGAGCCAGCTTCTCCTGCAACTCCGTCCATGGATAGATGACGGGATTGATCTCTCGTCCAAGGCGGTCCTGAACAGGACCCAGGATCTCTACGATCTCCCCCAAACCGACATTACCGACAATCAGGAGGTCGATGTCGCTCCCGGGCCTCTCCTTGCCGGCCGCAAGGGAGCCGAAGACGAAGGCCATCTCGATGTGATCCGACAAGGGCCGTAAGGCTTCCCCGACGACATCCACCACACCGGCCGTCTTGAGGACCAGCCCGCGCAGCTCCGGATAGATGGGGGAGCCCGCGTTGGCCTCATAGTATTTCTGATGGCCCTCTGTGGTGCTGATGAGAATCCCCATTGCCGCCAGACGGGACAGCTCGCGGCTGAGATTCGTGGAGTCCTCCTGAAGGAGTCCGGCGAGCTGCCGGACGAAGTAGCGCTCTCCAGGATGAGAAAAGAGCCAGCCCAGTAGTCGCGCGCGGAGGCGAGACCCCAGCAGGAGCTCGAGAACGGGAGATGCCGCAGTATTATTCACCGCAAACGCAGTATACGTTACTGCAATAGCTTCGTGCTACCATCGCCGCGATGAGCGGAGCCGATCTCTCTACCCGTATCGATGCGATCGTGGCCGACCTCGCGGGGCGGGGCTCGGCGCTGATCGCGTACTCGGGCGGCGTCGACTCCGCGGTGGTCGCGGGGCTCGCGTTCCGGGCGCTCGGCGAACGGACGGTGGCGGTGACCGCGGCCGCGGAGACGCTCGCCGGGGCCGAGCTCGATCATGCCCGACGGCTGGCGGCGGAGATCGGCATCCGGCATGAGACCGTCACCTACAGCGAGCTGGACGATCCCGAGTTCGTCGCCAACCCGAGCCACCGCTGCTACGTCTGCCAGGGGATGCGCATGGGCACCATGGTGCGCTTGGCCGCCGAACGCGGCTACGCCGTGGTGTGCGACGGCACCAATGCCTCCGACCCGGGGCCGGACCGGCCGGGGCTCCGGGCGGTGCGCGAGCGCGGCGTCTACTCGCCGCTCCTCGCGCACGGGGTCGACAAGGAGGCAACGCGGGCCATCGCGCACGCCCTCGGCCTCTCGGCCTGGGACCGGCCGGCCAACGCCTGCCTCTCCTCGCGCATCCCGCACGGCCAGCTCGTCACCCTCGGCAAGCTCCGCCGCATCGAGACCGCCGAGGAGGTGCTCGCCGCTCACGGCTTCCGGATCGTCCGTGTCCGCCACGACCAGGGCCTCGCCCGGGTGGAAGTCGCCCCCGACGAGGTCGAGCGCCTCGCCGCGGTCTGGGACGAGGTCGCGCCGCGCCTGCGCTCGCTCGGTTTCGAGCAGGTGTCCTACGATCCGCGGGGCTACCGCCGGGGCGGCGCGGACCTCGGCGCCTCCTCCTTGCCGTCGTGACCCCGCGCCAGATCAAGGAGATCCTGGAAGGGGTCGCGGCCGGGGCGATCTCCCCCGACGCCGCGCTCCAGGACCTCGCCGACCTCCCCTTCGCCGACCTGGGTTTCGCCAAGCTCGACCTCCACCGCGAGCTGCGCAGCGGCCTGCCCGAGACCGTCTACGGCGAAGGCAAACAGATCGACGACCTGCGGGCGATCGCCTGGCGGATGCTCCAGGCGCAGGGCAGGGTGCTGGTGACCCGGATCCGGCCCGAGGCGGCGGCGGCGCTGCGCGAGGCTTTCCCGGAGGCGGTCTACCACGAGCGGGCGCGGATCCTGACCTGCGGCCCGGCGCACGAGCCGGCCGGCGATCCCGGAGGCCCCATCGCCGTGCTCGCCGCCGGGACCTCGGATCTGCCGGTCGCCGAGGAGGCGGCGGTCTGCGCCGCCTGGTTCGGCAACGAGGTGGTGACGCACTACGACATCGGCATCGCGGGCCTCCACCGGCTGGTCTCGCGGCTGCCCGAGATCCGCCAGGCGAGCGTCGTCATCGCGGTAGCGGGCATGGATGGCGCGCTGCCGACCGTGATCGCCAGCCTGGTCGCCGCGCCGGTCGTCGCTGTGCCCACCAGCGTCGGCTACGGATCATCCTTCGGCGGGCTCGCCGCCCTGCTCACCATGCTCAACGGCTGCGCCCCGGGTCTCGCGGTGGTCAACATCGACAACGGCTATGGCGCCGCGGTCTTCGCTCACCGTATCGCTCGCTCCAGCAGCATCGCATCCCCATAAGAGTAGAAGCGATAGCCCTCCCGGACCGCCTCGGCGTAGGCGGCGAGCACCCGCTCGCGGCCGGCGAACGCCGAGACCAGCATCAGCAGCGTCGATCGGGGGAGGTGGAAGTTGGTCAGCAGGACGTCCACCGCCTGAAATCGGAAGCCGGGGGTGATGAAGAGCGCGGTCGAGCCTTGTCCCGGACGCACCTCGCCGCCGCCGCTGGCTAACGCCGCCGCCTCCAGCGTGCGGACCACGGTCGTCCCGACCGCCACGACCCGTCCGCCCCGCGCGCGGACCTGCCGGAGGGCCTCGGCGGTCGCCTCGGGGACTTCATAGCGTTCGGAGTCCATCCGGTGCTCTGCGACCTGCTCGACCGCGACCGGCTTGAAGGTGCCGATGCCGACGTGGAGCGTCACCGTGGCGGTCTCGATCCCCGCCGCGGCGATCTCGCGCAGCAGCGCCTCGGAGAAGTGGAGGCCGGCGGTGGGCGCGGCGATCGCTCCGGGCTGGCGGGCGAAGACGGTCTGATAGCGCTCGCGGTCCTCTTCGGCGTCCGGGCGCTGGATGTAGGGCGGGAGCGGGATGTGGCCGAGGCGGTCGAGATGCGGCTCGATCGGCTCGGAGAAGCGGAGCCGGTGGCGGCCGTCCTCGCGTTTGTCGACGACCTCGGCGGTGAGCCCTTCGAGCTCGATCACGGTTCCGGGCCTGGCGCGCCGGCCGGGCCGGGCGAGGGCGTCCCATTCATTCTTGTTGCTCTCGTTGGGGCGCTCGACGAGCAGCAGCTCGATCAGGCCGCCTCCGGCCCGGCGGCCGAAGAGGCGGGCCGGGATCACCCGCGTGTCGTTGAGCACCAGGAGGTCGCCGGCCCGGAGCAGCACCGGCAGGTCGCGCACGGTCCGGTGCCGCTCCGGCCCTTCGCGATCCAAAACGAGCAGGCGGCTCTCGCCGCGGGGCACGGCGTGCTGCGCGATGCTCTCGGGGGGCAGCTCGAAATCGAAGTCGGCGGTCCGCACGGCTAGACGGTGACCCGGCGCAGCAGGTCCCAGGCGATCAGCCAGGCGACGAGCATCACCCCGCCGGCCGCCCAGAACGGCCAGCTCGGTCCGGCGGCGCCGAAGATCCAGGTCCCCGCCGGGGGGCCGAGCGTGCGGGCGAGCGCGCCGAACGAACGGGAGAGGCCGATCGTCCCGCCCTGGGACTCGGCGCGGGTGAGGCGGGAGAGCAGGGCCAGGGTGGACGGGTTGTGGAGCCCCGACCCGAGGGCGAGGAGGCCGAGGCCCGAGGCGAGGAGCCACAGCGCGGGGGCGACCGCCAGCAGGCCGAGCCCCAGGCCCATCAGGAGGATGCCGCCGAGGATCAGGCGCCGTTCGCCGAACCGCCGCGCCAGCGGGCCGATCAGGCCTCCCTGGATGACCACGAGGACCACTCCGACATAGGCGAAGAGCCACGAGGTCTCGGCCACCCCGAAGCCGAACCGGCTCTGGCAGAAGAGGGCCAGCGTCGCCTCCATCATCGAGAAGCCGAGCATCACCAGGAAGAAGAGCAGCATCAGGCCGCGCAGGGGGACGTCCCGCCAGAGACCGCGCAGGGCGTCGACGTCGAGCCAGGGCCTGTCCTGGGAGCGTCCCCGCACCTCGCGGCCGAGCGATTCGGGGAGCCAGGTCAGCGCGATCAGAAAGTTGAGCGCGGAGAGCGCGGCGGCGCTCAACGGGACGGCGCTGGCGCCGAACCGGGCGAGCAGCCCGCCGAGCGCCGGTCCCAGCACGAAGCCCAGGCCGAACGCCGCGCCGACCAGCCCCATGGCCCGCGAGCGCTCCTCCGGCGCGGTGATGTCCGCGATGTAGGCCTGGGCGATGCCGTAGTTGGCGGCGGCGATCCCCGAGAGGGTGCGCGCCAGGAGCAGCACGGCGAAAGAGCCTGCCTGCGCGAACAGCAGGTAGGCGATGGCGCTGCCGCAGATCGAGACGAGCAGCAGCGGCCGGCGTCCCTTCCGGTCCGACAGGCGGCCGAGGAGCGGCGCGAAGACGAGCTGGGCCAGGCTGTAGGAGGAGAAGAGCACGCCGATCTGGAGGGGGGTGGCGTCGAACCGTTGCGCGTAGAACGGCAGCAGCGGCAGGATCATCCCGAACCCGATGAGGTCGAGGAGGATCGTCAGGAAGATGGTGGCGAAGGCCCTGCGCCGCGGGACGGTCACAAGCGCGGCAGTGTAGCACCGGCCTCAGGAGCGCTCGCCGGCGGCGGCATATCGGGCAGGAGGGGCAGGCCCCGCCGGCCGCGCGGGTCCAAAGCGTCCCGCAACCCTTCACCCAACAGGTTGAACGCGATCACGACATACGCGATCGCCGCGCCGGGAAAGGTCGCGATCCACCAGGCGAGGGCGAGCGTGGCCATGCCTTCGGAGACCATGTTCCCCCAGCTCGGAGTCGGCGGCTGGATCCCCAGGCCGAGAAAGGACAGCGAGGACTCGGCGAGGATCGCCTGGCCGATGAGGAGCGTCGCCTGGATCAGCAGCGGCGTCAGGGCGTTGGGCAGCAGGTGACGGAACAGGATGGCGAGCGGACCCTGGCCGATCGAGCGGGCGGCCAGGATGAACTCGCGGCTCTGGAGCCCCAGGATCTCGGCGCGCGTCAACCGGCTGATCCCCATCCAGCCGATGGCGCCCAGGAGCACGATGATGCCCAGGGTGTCGAGGCGCAGGAAGGCCGCGACCGCAACCATCAGGAACAACAGGGGGAAGGCGAGCAGGGCGTCCACGATCCGCATCAGCAGCCCGTCCAGGAACCCCCCGGCGAGCGCCGCCGCCGAGCCCACCGCCACTCCCAGGGTGAGGGCGATCGCTACCGCCAGCAGGCCCACCCACAGCGACACGCGGGCGCCGTAGATCATCCGTGACAGCAGGTCGCGCCCGAACTTGTCGCTGCCGAGCAGGAACCGGCGGCGGTCGGAGACCCCGTCCGGAGTGAGGTTGCGCACCGCGGCGGCAGGCAGGAGCTCGCTGCGGCCCAGCCGTTCGATCCGCAGACCTTCCGGCGTCCGCACCGCGCGATCGGCCAGCCGCCAGCTGCCGTCGGCCAGGTGCACGGCCGCGAGCACGGTGCCGGGGGGGCGGTATTGGGATGCCGCGGGGTCAACCTGCTCGGCCGCGCCATAGGGTGCGATCCACGGCGCCGCCAAGGCGATGGCCAGCAGGGCCACGACCATGCCGGCGCCCCAGCGCAAGGTCGGGCCGCCCGCGGCGAGCACCCGCCGGATCCTACGCACCCCGCACCGCCGGATCGGAAGCGGTCCGCACCGTCGGGTCGGAGGCGGCCTGGAGCAGGTCGCCGACAAGGTTGCCGAGCAGGACGCAGACGGCGCTCATCGCGGTCGTGGCGAGCACCACCGGGTAGTCGCGGGTGAGGATGGAGGTGAAGATCAGCCGTCCGAGCCCGGGCCAGGAGAAGATCACTTCGGTGATCAACGAGCCGTTCAGCAGCGTCGGCAGCTGCAGCGCGAAGAGCTGGATCACCGGCGTGAGCGCATTGCGCATGCCATGGACCCAGACGACGCGCCGCTCCGAGAGTCCCTTAGCCCGCGCCGTGCGGATGTAGTCTCGCCCCATGGCGTCGAGCAGGCTGCCGCGTATGAAGCGGGCCGTGGAGCCGGTCGACCAGAGGCCGAGGACAGAGGCCGGCAGGACCAGGTGGTACAGCATGTCGAGGAAGCGGGCGCCGGAGCCCATCTCCCCAGCCCCGATCGAGTACATGTGTCCGGCGGGGAGCAGGGGCCAGACGTAGCTGAAGAGCAGGATCGCCATGAGGCCGAACCAGAAGATGGGCTGCGAGAAGATCAGGAGCGAGCCGATCCGGATCAGGTGGTCCGCGGCCTTGCCCTGCCGCCGCGCCGCGGCCACGCCGAGGAGGAAGCCGACCCCGTAATCGACCAGCAGGGCGGCCCCCGCCAGCAGCAGGGTGGCGGGGATGGCCTCGGCGATGACCGCGGACACCGGGCGTTGCTGCGAGTAGGAGATGCCCCAGTCGCCTTGCAGGACCACCGCGCGCAGCCAGCGCAGGTATTGCTCGGGCAACGGGCGGTCGAGGCCGTAGATCCGCCTGAGGTTCTGCTGCTGCTCCAGGGTTATGCGCGAGTCCTCGGACAGGCGGGTCGGATCGCCCGGGACGAGGCGCAGCAGGAAGAAGGTGACGGTGAGGACGAACAGCAGCAGGAGCAGCGAGGCGCCCAGGCGCCGCAAGAGGAAACGGAGCAAGGCTCAGCGTCCGGACTGCATCCACCACTCTCTGACGTTGTACATGGTTTGCAGCACGTTCGGCTTGACGTCGTGCACCCGCCGGTTGACCGCGCTCAGCCGCTGCGACTCCCAGAGGAAGGTCATGGGTTGCTCCCGGTGCATGATCTGCTGCATGCGGTCGAGGTGGGGCTTCGCCTGGATGAGCTCGGGCTCCCGCAACGACTGCTCGATCAGCCGGTCCACCTCCGGGTTGCGGTAGCGGATGAAGTTGAGCCCCTCGCCGATCGAGCGGCTGTGGAAATAGGAGGTGAGGTCCATTCCGGTGTCGATGCTGGGGCCGGAGACCTGGGCCGCGAACTGCCCGGCGTCGGCTTGGGCCATCAGGAGGCCGAACTCCATGACCCGCGGCTGGACCTGGATCCCCACCCGCTTCAGCTGCTCCTGGATCATCACGGCGGCGTCGTTCCTCTGCTGGTTGCCGGCGTTGCTGCCGAGCTCGAAGGAGAACGGCTTGCCGTTCTTGTCCAGGACGCCGTCGCCGTCGCTGTCCTTCCAACCCTTGGAGGCGAGGATGCGCCGTGCCTCTTCGGGATCGTAGGGCCAGGGCTGGAGCGACCGGTCGTGCGCCCAGACCTGCGAGGGGATCGGGGAGACCGCCACCTTGCCGTAGGAGCCCCACAGGGTGTCGACGATGGCCTGCCGGTCGATGGCGAGCGTCAAGGCGCGCCGGACCTCGGGGTCCGAGAACAGCGGGTGCTCGTGGTTCCAGGCCACGGCGACCGTCAGCCGCGGGAACCAGTAGGCGATCAGCTCGAGGTTCGGGTTGGCCTCGATCTGCGGCGCGTCGGTCGGGGAGGCCTGCTGGAGGAAGTCGATGTCGCCGGAGAGCAGCTGGGCCATCTGGCTGCTCTGGTCGGGGATGATCCGCACAACCACCCGGTCGAGGTACGGCAGGCCCTCGTCCTGGAAGCGCTCGTTGCGGGCAAGCACGATCTCCTGCTGCGGCTGCCAGGAAGCCACGGTGAAGGGGCCGCTCACCACCAGGTGCTGCTTGAACCAGTCGGCGTTCTTGCGCCACTCGGAGATGGGGAGCTTCTCCCAGGCGTGCTTGGGCAGGATGAAACCCTCGTTGATGTCGAGGAGCTGCTTGCCATAGACGCGCGAGAAATGGAAGCGGACGGTCCGCGGATCGACCACCTCGACGTCGGTGATCGCTTCCTTGGCGAAAGAGTTGTCCCAGCCGATGTCCGGGTGGCGGGGGGGCGGGCCCGGCGCCGCCCCCGCCGCCCCCGGGGGTGGGGCCCCGGGGGGCGCGG
>JBKKAU010000066.1:0-2393 GCA_046714475.1 Thermoanaerobaculia bacterium | reverse complement strand
GTCGCCCACGGTCCGGTCGACTCGTTCGGTGAGCGGGCCCTGGACGCGGTCGTGGAAGGTGACCGGCCGGTCGTCGCCGAGGAAGCGGAGGGCGGCGTCGGGCCGCGCGGCGCGGCGGAGGCTCTCGTACCAGTCCGGGTCGAGCTGCCGGGGCCGGAACGCGGCGGGGTAGGGTGGGAGCCCCTCCGGGCCGTGCGGCGCCGAGGCCATGGACTGGAGGTCCTTGCGCGAGCGCCGGCAAGGGAAGAGGCGGCCGGCCGCGGCGAGGCGCGCCAGGGCCGCCTCGTACAGCTCCGCGCGCCCGGACTGCGCGTACGGCGCGTGCAGGCCGCCCCGCTCCGGCCCCTCGTCCCAATCCAGGCCCAGCCAGGCGAGGTCCGCCTGCTGCGCGTCGGCCATCCCCGGGACGACCCGCGGCAGGTCGAGGTCTTCCAGCCGCCAGACGAAGCTCCCGCCCCGGCTCCGCGCCGACAGCCAGGCTGCCAGCGCCGTCCGGGCGTTGCCGACGTGGATCGGTCCGGTGGGGGAGGGGGCGTAGCGCCCGCGAGGGGTGGGCATGCCTACTCCGGCTGGAGCTGCGGGTCGTTCCTGCGCCGCTGGAGGAAGGTGTGCAGGGTCTCCAGCAGGTCGAGGGTGACGCCCTCCGAATCCAGCCGGTCGCGCAGGAAGCGCATGGCGTCGACGGTGTAGACCGGGACGCCGTGCGACTCGAAGAGGGGGACCGCCTCCCGGGCGAGCCGTCTCAGGTCCTCGGCGCGGCCCTGTTCCTCGTAGAGCATCGCCAGCTCCAGCGAGGCCAGGGCGGCGTCGAAGCCCATGTGGCGCTGCAGAAAGGCGTCGCGGGTTTCGAGCAGCGCGTCCTCGGCTTCGGCGAGGTGGGTGGCCTCGCGGACCAGAAAGGTCTGGGGCCGGATCTCCGGGTAGGCATCCTCTTCTTCCGACTTTGCCGGCGCGGTCTCCTCGGGCGGCTCCCCGGCTTCCGAGACGATGCGGAAGGCGTTACCCAGGTGCAGCCAGGCCACGGCCCGGACGTCCCGCAGCCGTTTCGCGCCGTAGGTCTCCGGGTCGAGGCGGTCCGCCAGCAGGACCGCCATCCTGGCGAGCTCGACCGCTTCGGCGGGGGCTTCGATCCAGGCGGCGCGGCAGCGCGCTTCGAGCAGCTCGCAGAGGTGGAGATGGCGGAGGCGCTCGTCGTCGCGCAGGCGGGCCCGCCGCCGGTGCTCGGGCAGGCGGAGCAGCTCCTCCAGCTCGTTCTCGCCCACGATGCCGATGATGTCGCCGAGCGACTGGAGGGTCTCGGCCAGCTCTTTGCGCCGCGCCGCCGTCTTTGCGGGATCGGCCGGAGCGGGGTCTTTCCGGGCCGGGCGGAAGCGGTGCCCCTGCCAGCGGACCGTACCGGTGCCGGCGGCCCCGGCGGCCCCGGCGGATAACCGGTCGATCTCCTTCTGACAGTCGACGCAGGCCATCAGATGCCGCTCCAGCTCGCGGCTCTCGGCGCGCGGCAGCTCGCCGCGGGCGTACCGCGCCAGGGTCTCGGCACCGGGGTGGGCGCCGGCCCCGTCAGACAGCTCCGGCATATCTCCTCCGACGAGAAAAGTTGCGTCCGGACGGAAGTCTAGCAGGCTCAGATCACGCGGTCGTTGCCGCCGTCGACCGGGATCTGGGCGCCGGTGGTCCGGGCGAAGAGGTCGGTGCAGAGGGCGGCGGCGAGGGCGCCGACGTCGGCGGCGGTGATCTCGGCGCCGAGCAGGTTGCGCCGCTTGTACTGCTCGACCGTCAGGCCGTAGCGGGCGGCGCGCTGGGCCAGCATCTCGGGGGTCCAGGCGGCGGTGTCGAAGACCGCGTCCGGGTGGAGGACGTTGACGCGGATGCCGTGCGGCGCGAGCTCCAGCGCCGCCACCCGGGCGAGCTGGGTGAGGGCCGCCTTGGACGCCGAGTAGGCGGCGGCGCCGGGGCCGGGCGCCGCGACGTTCTTGGAGCCGATCACCACGACCGAGCCGCCGGCCGGGGCCAGCTTGAGGAAGGGCGCGGTCTCCCGCAGCAGCGTGAGGTGCGAGCCGGCGTTCAAGTCCATCACCCGCCGCCAGGACGCGTCGTCCAGCTCCTCGACCGAGGCGCCGGCGTGGAACACCCCGACGTTGCTGACCACGATGTCGATGCCGCCGAAGCGCCGCACCGTCTCGGTGAGAGCGCGCCGCAGCGCCTCCGGGTCCGTGACGTCGCAGACCAGGTTGAGAGAGCCGTCCGCCTCGCCATCTCCCGGCAGCGGCGCCGGGTTCAGGTCGAGGCCGGCGACCGCCGCCCCCTGGGCGCGCAGCGCCGCGGCGCAGGCCCTGCCGATCCCCGAGGCGGCGCCGGTCACCACCGCCACGCGGCCGGCGAGCGCCGCCGGC
>JBKKAU010000065.1:0-4055 GCA_046714475.1 Thermoanaerobaculia bacterium | reverse complement strand
CCTGCTTTCGGTGGGGCTCGGTTTTGGTTATACTACACCCCCGGGGTGGCGCGCCCGCGGCCCCCCCCCCGGGGCTTGCGGGCCAAGAGCCGGTTCTAGAAGTTCCTGAAGAGGTAGAGATAGAGCGTCTGGTTCTTCCCTGCCCCTATGGCAAGAAGGGTGCCCTGGACGGGGATGTCCAATTCCAGAGAGTAGTCGTCCTCTCCGCCGTCCACCTCGTTCTCGAACGTGTAATCGGCTCCCAGGCTGAACCGCTCCTGCTCATAGAACAGCTTGGCGACGGGGATCACGGCGTCGACATTGCTCAGGGAGCTCCCCTTTTTCGCCCAGACCACGTCCGCGCCCACGCTGAAGGGACTGTCCCCGAGCTTGACCTCCCCGCTGACCCCGGCCCGCGTTTGATGAGATCCGCCGCGTGTATCGGAGTAGGAGCCCAGGAGACTCACCCCTAAGCCCTCTCTCTCGAGCACCTTGGAGCTCAGCGATACCCCATAGCTGTTCAGGTGATCCAGGCCATCCGGCTCGATACGGCCGTAGTTCAGGCTCAACCGGAATGGGATCGTCGTCTCCTGAGAGGCGACACCGGCCGTGATCCGGCCCATTCGAACGCCCTCGGTGTCGAGCAGGAAGGGGCTGGCAAATACCTTGAACTTTTCCGTCACCTGGCCGTCCTCGTCTGCCGTCCGTTCAGCCAGAGGCGGAGATGGGAGCTCGGCCAGACCGACATCCGGAAGAATCCTGCTTGAAAAGGGCGAGTCGTCGAATAATACTTCCCGGTCGCGGAATCCTTCTTGGGCCGTGAGGGGCAGGGCGGCGAACAACAGGATGCACAAGACTGCGCTTCGGACTTTCATGGCCGTTCCTCCTGTGGGGGCCATCCGCTAGGGGATGCCGCCATGGCAACTGTGGATGTTGGAAAAAGCACTTCTCTCACTGCTTTAGACGGAACATCTCCCTGATTTTCACCCCTCAGCGGAACGAACCGCGGTCCATTCGGGTCCTACGGAACCGTCGGCCTTGTCCTCGCGGGGGTATGGCTGCCAAGATTACGTCCCAGGCTCTTACTGCCTTGAGCATCTGGAGCCTCGTCAACATCGCGCGCGTCCAGGAGCTGATCCAGCAGGGGCGGATGGCGCCGCCCGGCCTCCAGGCGTTCTCGGCGCGGGATGAAAAGAAATCGAAACAATATTCGTACGAAGAGAGGTCCCGCGAGCTCGACGCCGCGTACCCAGGAGCCCTTCAAGGCGAACCCGCAAGCCTGGAACTTCTTCCGCTCACAGCCTCCCGGATACCGGCGCACCGCCAGCAGGTATGTCCAGAGCGCCAAGAGAGAAGAGACACGGCGGAGACGTCTCGCCGAGTTGATCGAGGTATCGGAAAAAGGGCTTGAGGCTGCCGCAGATGGCCTCACAGCCGAAGCGAGGGGGAAACGCCAGGCGCGTCTCCTGAGCTGCGCTACAATGGATTCACCATGAAGTCCTCCACCCCACCGCCGCGGCTCGCGCGCGTCATGGCGAACCTGGGGCTCTCGTTCCTCGGGGCCGAGATCATGTTCGGCTTGATCGTTTTAGTGAGTAGGAAAGCAGGTCTTGTACCGGGTCCCCAGGGAGAGGTCTTGGCCGCATGGTTTTTCCTGAGCATCCTCTACGTTCCGGTCCTTGTCTTGGGAGTGTTCCTCTGCTGGGCCGGCGCACGGCGTGCGTTCCCCCGCACCATTCCGTTCACCGGCGGCGCGGCCACCATGTTGGGATGTGGAGTAGGCTCCTGTCTCGCGGCTCTTGCCTTGTTCACCGACATCCTCTGACCGTCGCGGAAAGGGAGAAAGAATGGAACGTAAAGGAGCATCCGAGTATCCGCAGGAGTTGTTGGACCTGTTTCATGAATACCAGCACGGCGACATCAGCCGCCGCACTTTTCTCGAACGCGCCGGCAGGTTTGCGGTTGGCGGCCTGACCGTCGCGGCCATTTTCGAGAGCCTGAGACCCAACTACGCCTGGGCGGAGCAGGTGCCGCCGGATGACAAACGGATCAAGGTGGGCTACGAAGTCGTGCAATCCCCGGCCGGGAACGGCTCGATCAAAGGGTATCTGGCTCGTCCCGCGCAAGGGAAAAAGCTGCCCGTCGTGCTCGTCATCCACGAGAACCGCGGACTCAATCCCTACATCGAAGACGTGGCGCGTCGCTTCGCGCTCGCCAATTTCATCGCCTTCGCGCCGGACGGGTTGACCTCGGTCGGCGGCTACCCGGGCAACGACGAGAAGGGCGCCGCCGCCTTCCGCACGGTGGACGGGAAGAAGATGACCGAAGATTTCGTCGCGGCGGCCAAGTGGCTCAAAGCGCGCTCCGATTCCACGGGCAGACTGGGCGCGGTGGGCTTTTGTTTTGGCGGCGGGATGGTGAATCAGCTGGCCGTGCGGCTGGGTACCGATCTGAATGCCGGAGTTGCGTTCTACGGCCGCCAGGCGGGCGTGGATGACGTCCCGAAGATTTCCGCTCCGCTGTTGCTCCATTATGCAAGCAATGACCAGGGCGTCAACGCCGGCATCGCAGGCTATGAAGCGGCGCTCAAGGCCAACAAGAAGGTGTATACGCTCCACATGTACGAGGGCAAACAGCATGGCTTCCACAACGACACGACGCCGCGTTATAACGAAGCGGCCGCCAAACTGGCGTGGACGCGAACGCTCGAATTTTTCGACAAATACCTGCGGTGACGCAACATAAAGGAGAAGTGAATGCGTCCACCGATGCCCCTCGTCCTCGTGTTCCTTCTCTGTGCCGCGCCTGCGGCATCCTCCGATTGCGCCACCGCGCCTGGGAACCTAGTCGCGGAAAGCAACTGCGGTTTCACCAAGGATCTCGCAGGTTGGGAGGCGAGCCCTGGGGCGGCGTTGTCCCGCTCGATGGATAATGGCGGAGGGGTCCTGACGGGGACCTCCGACGCTGGCGGCAGTCTGACCATCCTCGGTCCCTGCGTAAAGGTGCAAGCGGGTAAGGCCTATCAGTTCGGGGCGCGGTTGCGCGGCGCCAAAGGCACGGTCTTCTTCTGCTCGTTCAACCTGTTCCAATACTCCGATGATCAGTGCAAGGAAGGTGGGGAGCCGTTCGGCTCCGCGGGTCGGCCTCCTGAGAAGAAGTGGGATGAGGTTTCGAGCTCCGCAACCACGGCGGAAGGTGTGAAATCAGTCGAGCTCCGGCCCGCCTGCAGCGGCGAGCCCGGATTCGAGGTTCAGCTCGATGACTTCGTCCTCAGCCCCGGCTCAGGACAGAGCCCAACCTGATGACCTCCCGCCTCACAACCAGCCGCCGCCTGGCCTACGCCCTCGGGATCCTCGCGCCTCTTGGCGAGACGATCCGCCGGTGGGGTACCTGGTGGGACCACCCTCTGATCTTTGTCGACGATTACCTGATCGGCGCCTTCCTGATCGCCGGCGCCTGGGCGACGCGCGGCGTCCCTTCCCACCGCGGCAAGGTCGTGCTTGCCGCCGCCTGGGGCTTTACGTTGGGTATGGCCTACTGCAGCGTCGCCGCTCACTGGCAGGGAATGCAGGCCGGACAAGCCGATCCCGCTCCCATACCCACGCAGTGGGTCTTCGTGATCAAGGTCATTGGCGTCCTGGTGGCTGCCGGCGCGCTGGCGCTGACGGTCGCCGACACGGACGGCACGCGTCGAGGGTGAGGCTCCACATCTAGTGTAGTGCGTCACAGGGAGGTGCTCTTAACCAGGGATTGGCGGGCGCGGGTGACCTTCTCAAGGATATCGCTGGCTGACTTCGTCCACACAAAGGGATTCGGATCTATGTTGTGCTGAACGAGATAGCCGTTGATGGACGCGATCAGCTCCTCAACGCTGCGGAAGGTTCCTCGGCGCAGTTGCTTCTGGGTCAGGTCACGGAAAAAGCGCTCGACCATGTTGAGCCATGAGGCACTCGTCGGAGTGAAGTGAATCGTAAACCGTGGGTGCTGGGCCATCCAGGCCTTGACTTCTGGATGCTTGTGGGTGGCATAGTTGTCCGCAATCAGATGAAGGTGCTTGTCCTTGGGAGTCTCCCGAT
>JBKKAU010000064.1:0-3679 GCA_046714475.1 Thermoanaerobaculia bacterium | reverse complement strand
CAGCTCCTCCTCAGGAGCGCCGGCGTGGAGCCCAGCACCTGCCGCCACAGCCAGACGGCGGCGGCAACTCGCCCGCGAGTGCCTCGCCGGTGCGCGTACTCGTCCCCCAGGTCGCCGAGCACCTCGTCCCGCTCGGCGGCGGGCAGCAGCGAGGCGGCGAGGCGCAGCGGCAGCGCCGGAGCGGTGGGTACGCGGTGGGAGGCGGTCGGCATGGGTCGGTCAGTCCTCTTCGGCGGAGCGGCGGCTCTACAATGTAGAACCGTACGCGGAACGTCTCCCGAAGGTTTCAGCGCGTCCGGGCGGGGGGATCAGAAGGAGGGTGAAAGGGGGAGCCGCCGCTGCCGGGCCGCAACTCGACCAGGAGCTTCTCCAGGTCGGGCAGGTGGACCGGCTTCACCAGGTGACCGTCGCACCCGGCCTCCTTCGACCTGGCGCGGCCATCTCCTGGCCCCAACCGGTCAGTGCGATTCGCCCCTTTTTGGGAGCGTTCGGATACTTCCCGGACGGCTCGGGAAGCTTCCCGGACCGTTCGGATGCTTGCCGGACGACTCGAGAAGCTTACCAGACCGTTCGGATGCTTGCCGGACGACTCAGGAAGCTTACCGGACCGTTCGGATGCTTGCCGGATGACTCGGGAAGCTTACCGGACGGTTCGGAAGCTTACCGGCCCGGACCAGACCCGCCTGCTCGCTCCTACAGGGCCTCCGGGTTGACCACGCGGACCGGGTTCCCCTCGGCGAAAGCGGCCACCTGCTCGAACGCCTGGCTGAAGTACATCTCGTAGCTGTCCTTCTCGACATACCCGAGGTGCGGGGTGCAGACCGCGTTGTCCATCTTCAGGAGAGGATGCGTGGCTCCGAAGACCGGCTCTTCCTCGTAGACGTCGACCGCCGCGAAGCCGGGACGGCCGGCGCGCAGAGCCGCCTCCAGGGCTCCGGTCTCGATGAGCTCGGCGCGGCTGGCGTTGACGAGCAGCGCGCCGGGCTTCATGCGGGCGAGGTCGGCGGCGGTGACGATGCCGCGCGTCTCCTGGTCCAGCTTGAGATGGAGGGAGAGCACGTAGGACTGCTCGAAGAGGGCGTCCTTGCCGGCGGCGGTGGCGTAGCCGTCGGACCGAGCGCGGGAGAGGGAGCCCTCGCGGCCCCAGATCAGCACGTTCATCGCGAAGGCACGGCCGTAGCCCGCGACCAGGGCGCCGATCTTGCCGTAGCCCCAGATACCCAACGTCCGGCCGCGCAGGCTCGTCCCCAGGGTGGATTGCCAGTGCCCGGCGCGGAGGCGCGCGGCCTCCTGGGGGATATGGCGCGCGGCGGCGAGGATGAGGCCCCAGGTGAGCTCCGCCGGGGCGTAAGGGGATCCCGTCCCCGCCGTGACGACGACGCCGCGCCGGGTACAGGCGGCGACGTCGATGTGCGAGGTGCCTTTGCCGGTCTGGCTGATCAGCTTCAGGCGCGGCAGCCGGGCGAGCAGCGCGTCGGTGATCCTCGTGCGTTCGCGGATGAGGACCAGGGCTTCGGCGGGTTGGAAGCGCTCCGCCAGGGTATCGAGGTCCTGGACGGCGTCGGTGAAGACGGTGACGGTGTGGCCGGCGAGCCTGGAGAAGCAGTCGAGGCTTCGGACGGCGTTCTGATAGTCGTCGGGGATGAGGATGTGCATGGGTGGGAGGTCCGCAAAGCGAAGAGGGCGCCATGAATGGCGCCCCTACATTAATCCTACCCGTCCCCTTGTAGGGGCGCGATTCATCGCACCCGTCTTCTCTCGCCCGGTTGGTTCGCCTCTAACCGATCTCTTGGAGGGAGACCGCGTCGCTACCCCTCAGCAAAGTCTCTTTCATCTGGGTGAGGGCCTTGGCCTGGACGAGCATGGAATCGACCAGGCCGGAGGCGAAGGTGAATTCCGCGGGAGTGGTCCAGCCGGGCTTGCGAATCAGCAAGATCAGCTTTTTGAGGTCGTCCGCGCTGTTCAAGTTGGCCAAAGCGTCGCTCAAGGCGCTGATCTGCTTCTCCAATCTGTCCTTATTGATCCTGGGGGGCATGCGGCTCTCCTGTGAGGTATAGACCGCCGGCAATTCGACGATGTCTTGATCATTGGGCGCGCCGCAGCGAGGATCGTTACATCCGGAGAGAGGCCACGAAACATCCTCGCCTCCTTCGTCATGCTCGCCACCGCCGGCCCCGCCTGGGCGGTAGGCATCGCCGACATCCCGGACCCGCGCCAGTTCGCGACGCAGCTCTTCAACACCTGGGGGTGGTAACACCTCCACCTACACCCGAGCTCCCACCGCCGCTTCGATCGCCTCTTCCAGCCGCCGCGCCAGGACCCGCACGTTCTCCGGCCGGGTAATCAGCGTGACATGGTCGCCCGGCACGCGGACCAGTTCCAGCTCGCCGGCCAACTCTCCCCAACCGTGCGACGGATCGGCGGCGATCTCCGCCGGCTGCTCGGCCGCGGCGAAGAAGGTCACCTTGCCGCGGTAAGGGCGCGGCCGGTCGGTGCGTGCGACCTCCAGGTGGGCCTTGAGGACGCCGAGCAGGCGGCGCGCCATCTCGGGCGAGGTGCCTGGGGGTAAGGTCCCGGCATCGCGCGCCCGAGCGATCAGCGCCGCCAGCGGGTCGGCCTCGCGCCGCAGCTCCTCCACGGTCAGCGGCAGGCCGCCCACCACCTCGGCGAGCAGGGCGGCATCGTCGAGGTCCGGCCGCGCGGGCGGCGCCACCAGGCCGGTGTCGATCATCCCGAGGAAGGCGACCTCCTCTCCGGCGGCGTCGAGCTGGCGGGACATCTCCCAGGCGACCCGGCCGCCGAACGACCAGCCGGCGAGGAGGTAGGGGCCTTCGGGCTGGACGGCGCGCACCTCGCGCAGGTAGCGGGAGGCGAGGCCGGCAAGGCTGCGCGGCGCCTCGGGCGGAGCGACGTCTTGGAGGGCGTAGACCGGCTGGTCGGGGCCGAGCAGCCGCGCCAGCTCGACGTAGCCGAAGGCCTGGCCCCCCACCGGATGGACCAGGAACAGCGGCGGGCGGGAGCCGCCCGGCTGGAGGGCCACCAGGGTCGGCTCTTCGATCGCCCCCTCCCGCCGCAGCAGGAAGGCTAGGTCCGCCACCGTCGGGGCCTGGAACAGGGCGGCAAGCGGCAGCGTCCGGCCGAGGTCGTGGGCGATGCGGGCGGTCAATCCCACGGCGAGCAGCGAGTGGCCGCCCAGGTCGAAAAAGCTGTCGGTCACGCCGAGGGACGGAATCCCAAGCACCTCCTCCCAGATCCGCGCCAGGCGCAGCTCCAGCGCGTCGCGCGGCGGCACCCGCTCCACTCCCGGAGCGAGCGCGGCCTCCGCCGGAGGCTCGGGCAGGGCCCGGCGGTCCACCTTGCCGCTCGGGTTGAGCGGCAGCTTCTCCATCGCCACGAAGACGGACGGCACCATGTAGGCCGGGAGCCGCTCTCGCAAGGGCTCGCGGAGCGCGCCCGGGCTCGCCGACGGATCGAGCACCACCCAGGCCACCAGGCGCCGGCCGCCCCCGCCCAACACCCCGCCCCCGCCGGCCGCCGCGCGCACCCCGCGCCGCCGGCCTCTACCGCCCGGGCGACCTCGGGCGGTATCTGCCGAACGGCGAGGTCGCAGCGGCCGGCCGCGCCGACCAGCAGGTCAAGGTCCGCGGCTACCGCGTCGAGCCCGGAGAGGTGGAGGCGG
>JBKKAU010000063.1:0-2366 GCA_046714475.1 Thermoanaerobaculia bacterium | reverse complement strand
GTGCAGCTCGGTGCAGCCGAAGATGAGGGTGTAGAGCCCGTACTTGGCGGGCAGCAGGTCGAGCCAGGCGAGGCAGTCCTGTGGCGCTGCCTGCTTTTTCAACCGGTAGAGGTGATCGTGGAGCTGTTGCTGGTCCCCTTCGTCGAGGAAGCGCACGTGCTCCGCGACCTCTCCCCACCGCTCGTGCCGCTCGAAGATCCGCGCCTTGCGCGTCCCCGTCGTACAGAGCAGCAGGCAAGGCCTGGGCTCCTCCAGGATCTCGTCGATCACCAGGCCGATCAGGTCGACGACCCGCCGCCGCAACGGCTCCGGCACGTCGGGCAGCACGTGGTGGGCCGTCACGCAGGCGATGAAGATCCGGTCGGCCCCGGCCGCGGCCAGCTCCCTCAGCGCCTGGCAGACGCGGGCGGCGACCTCCCGCGTGTCGCCGGCGAGGATCGCCTCGGTGCGGTCGGGGATCGACGGGTCGGAGTAGAGGACGCAGGCCGGCAGCTCCTGCTCCTTCTCCGCCTTATGGAGGCGGTAGATCGTCTGGATCAGCTCCGCCGAAGGCAGCGGACCCATCCCGCCGAGGATGCCGAGCTTTTTCATCCCTACGCGATCGCCCGCCGGGGGAAGACCTCGCGCAGCGCCGGGTCCGCGGCGTCGCCGTCGAGCGGCCAGACGTCGTAGCGCCCGCGGGCGATCCGCAGCACGTCCGATTCGACCAGCAGGTAGTCGCGGTCGCGGGAGGCCAGCCCTTCGGCCCGCCGGCGCTCGGCCATCCTCTGCTCGTGGAAGTCGCGCAGCTCGGCGTCGAAGTGAAGGTTGCCGGTGTGCAGGAAGCGGACCGCGCCCTGGACGTCGCGGGCGGTCACGACCTCGCCGCGGTTGTGGACGCTCGGCGCGAACGGGATGTCGATCAGGCCCAGCTCGAAGCCGCGCGCGAGGCCGGCCTCGAAGTCGCCGCGCCCGGCCTCCAGCAGGCTCTCCCAGATCGCCAGCACCTCGCGCCGCAGGATGCGCGCCTCCGTCTCGACCGCCTCTTCCGGTACCGCGGAGCGGCCGGCGAGCGCGGCGCCGAGCTGGGCGAGCTCCAGACCGCGCAGGTTGTCGGCGACCGTGGGGATCTTGCGCGCCTCGACCGGCGTCTTGGTGATCAGCCGGGTCGCGCCGGCCAGGGCGGCCGTCACCGCCGAGGCGAAGATCAGCTCCTCGGCCCGCTCCCGGGAGAGCGGGAAGGCGGCCATGTACTGGTAGAAGACCGTGTGGACCGCCACGTCCCCGTACCCCATCTCGTCGAGGATGCCGCGCGCCAGCTCCGCCTGTACCCGGATCGCCGCGACGTCCTGCGCGCGGTTGCCCTGCTCGGCGTAGCCCAGCGACACGCACCGGACCCCCTGGCCGGCCGCCAGCACCGCCTCGGCGATGTTGGTGACCAGCGGGATGCACGGCGGGAGGAGGGTCGCGGTCAGCGTGCCGAAGAACTCGCGGTCCAGGGCGATGCCGTAGCGCTCGAAATAGAGGCCGGTCAGGCGGTCGACGTACTTCCAGGCCGCGATCGCGTCGCGTAGCGGGTAGTCCTTGTAATAAGGAAGGTTGTAGCAGATCGCGCCGCCCTCGAAACCGGTGACGCCGCCGGCGTAGGAGATCTCGGCGAGCAGCCGCGGATCGCGCGTGCTGTGCCGGGTCTGGAGGGGGAGGCCGACCGCGGAGGCCACCCGGCGCAGCTCGGGCACGCCGTGGTTGACCACCGGGAAGCCGTTGAGCACCGACCGGCCCGTGCGCGCGCTCTCGGCGATCGCCTCGGCGGCGGCGGCGTAGTTGTTGTTGCGGGTCAGCGAGTCCACCTGGTAGGAGACCCCGGGAGCCCCCTGCTCGCGGAAGCGCTGGAACAGCTCGATCTGCTCGTCGACGCCGGGCACGCCGGAGCGCGGCTGGATCACCATCGGCCGCCTGCCGGCCTGGGCCTCGTCCAGCAGGGCGGCGAAGGACGGCTGGGCGCCGAGGAAGGCGGCGTTTTCCTCCAAGGAGCGTGCCGCTTCGCCGGTGGGCCATGCCGCCAGCACCTCCTCGCGCCCGGCGAGGAAGCGGGGCTCGTCGAGGCGCGCCATGCGGGAGCCGGAGCTCCAGCCGGAGCGCGACACGGGCTCGACCCCCTGGAGGTCCTGGGCCAGGGCGGCGAGCACCGTCGTCAGGTCGACGAACTTCGGATAGACGCGGTCGAACCCCAGGCTCTCGAAATGCTCGCCGCAGCCCTCGCCCTCGTCGATCGTCAGGTTGCCGCCGAGGTACCAGAGAGGCCCCCCCCGGCCGGCGGGGGGGGGCCGGCGGGAGTCGCGCCGGTATTTGGCGGCGTTGGCGTGCATGGTTGAGGCCAATACCCC
>JBKKAU010000062.1:0-4436 GCA_046714475.1 Thermoanaerobaculia bacterium | reverse complement strand
CCCTGTTTTTTTTTGAGCTGGTTGCGGTGCTCGCCCGCCACGCCGTG
This sequence comes from Thermoanaerobaculia bacterium, assembly GCA_046714475.1. GTDB lineage: Bacteria > Acidobacteriota > Thermoanaerobaculia > Multivoradales > UBA5704 > DASPJI01. Next base: position 4,389 of record JBKKAU010000062.1, on the reverse strand, counting down.
GGGCGGGCGGGGCGTGCCGGAGGTGAAGAGCACGTAGACCGGGTCCCGCCGGTCCGCGCCGCTCTCCGGGTTGCCCTCCGGCCGCCGCGCCAGGGTCCCGGCGTCCCGGTCGAGGCAGACCACCGCGACGCCGGGCAGCGCTCGCCCGTCGAGCCTGCCGATCCCGCTGATCCCGTCGCCGCGCGTCACCACGACGGCTGCGCCGGCGTCCTCCAGCATCGCGGCCAACCGCTCCCGGGGATAGGCCGGATCGAGCGGCACGTAGGCTCCGCCGGCCTTGAGGATGCCCAACATGCCGACCAGGAACTCCAGCGAGCGTTCCAGGGAGAGCGCCACCCGCGTCCCCGGCCGCACGCCCAGGCCGCGCAGATGGTGCGCCAGCCGGTTGGCGCGGACGTTCAGCTCGCCGTAGAGGAGCCGCTCTTCTTCGAAGACCGCCGCGACGGCTTCGGGCGTCCGCTCCGCCCACTCCTCGAACCGGTGGTGGACGCACCCCTGGAGCGGCGGGACGGCGGTGTCGTTCCACTCGACCAGCACCTGGGCGCGCTCCCCCTCGTCCAGCAGGGGGAGGTCGGAGAGGCGCTCCTGCGGAGCGGCGGCGGCCCCCCACAGCAGCCGTTCGAACGAGGCGACCCACCGCGCGACCGTCACCCGGTCGAACAGGTCGGTGTTGTAGACCAAGGCGCCCGCGAGGCCGTCCGCCCCCTCCTGGAGGGTGAGGGTGAGATCGAACTTCGCCGTCCCGCCCGCGGCGGCCAACGGGCTCAGGCTCAACCCCGGCAGCTCCAGCGTCGTCAGAGGCGCGTTCTGCAGCACGAGCATCACCTGGAAGAGCGCCGAGTGGGCCATGCTCCTCTCGGGCGCCATCTCCTCGACCAGGCGCTCAAACGGCACGTCCTGGTAGGCGTAGGCGTCCAGGGCCGCGGTCCGCACCCGCGCCAGCAGATCCTTGAAACTGGGATCGTCCGACAGGCCGGCCCGCAGCACCAGGGTGTTGATGAAGAAGCCGATCAGGTCCTCGGTCTCACGGCGGTTGCGGCCGGCGATCGGCGAGCCGACCAGCACGTCGTCCTGGCCCGCGAGACGGCCGAGCAAGGTCTGAAACGCCGCGAGCAGCGTCATGAAGGACGTCGCTCCGGCCTTGCGGCTCAGCTCCGCCAGCGGCGCCGACAGACCGCGGGAAAACGCCACCGGCAGCGAGGCGCCCCGGAAGCTCTGGGCCGCCGGCCGCGGCCGGTCGGTCGGCAGCTCCAGGCGCGCCGGCGCGCCGGCCAGCTGACCGCGCCAATAGGAGAGCTGCCCCTCCAGGACCTCGCCGTGCAGCCAGCTCCTCTGCCAGGCCGCGAAGTCGGCGTACTGGACCGGCAGCGCGGGAAGCGGCGAAGGCCGGCTGGCGGCCAGCGCGTCATAGACCGCCGCCAGCTCGCGCAGGAAGACGCCCATCGACCACGCGTCCGAGACGATGTGGTGCATGGTCACCAACGCCGCGTGCTCGGCCTCGCCCAGCCGTATCAGGGTGGTGCGGACCAGCGGGCCGGCCGCGAGGTCGAACGGCCGCCGCGCCTCCCGCCCCGCCAGGGTCCGGACCTCGGACTCCCGCAGAGCCTTGGGCAGCGGGGAGAGGTCGACGACGGGCAGCGGCAGCTGCAGCTCCGGAGCGATCACCTGGACCGGCCGGCCGGCTGCGGCGGCGAAGGTCGTGCGCAGCGACTCGTGTCGCCGCACCAGCTCGTCCAGGACCCGGCGCAGCAGCGGCAGGTCGAGCGACCCGGCAAGGCGCACGGCCAGCGGCACGTTGTAGACGGAGCCGCCCGGTCCGAGCTGGTCGAGGAACCAGAGGCGCTGCTGGGCGAAGGAGAGAGGCAGGCCCCCTCCGGCACCGCGCGGCACCGGCACGATCGGCGGCACCTGCAGACCGCGTGACGCCCACCGGGCGGCGTCCACGGAGTCCGCCAGACCGGAGAGAGTCGGCGCCTCGAACAGCCGCCGCAGCGGCAAGTCGATCCCGAACGCCTCGCGTGCCCGCGACACCACCTGGGTGGCGAGCAGCGAATGGCCGCCCAGCTCGAAGAAGCTGTCGTCGGCTCCGATGCGGTCGACCCCCAGCACCTCGGTCCAGATCCCGGCCAGCAACTCGGCCGTGGGGCCGGACGGCGCCACGAAGCTGCCGTCGCCCTCGCCGCGGCCGCGCTCCGGCTCCGGCGCCTCCTCGGCCAGGGCGCGGCGGTCCACCTTGCCGTTGGGCGTCAGCGGCAGCGACTCCAGGAACACGAACCCCGAGGGGATCATGTAGTCGGGCAGCCGGTCCCGGAGGAAGTCGCGCAGCGCCTGCGGACCGCTCACCGCTCCGGGCTCGGCGGCGATATAGGCCACGAGACGGCGGTCGCCGGCCGCCCCTTCCCGCACCAGGACCGCGCACTCGCGTACCCCCGGGTACGTGGCCACGGCCACCTCGATCTCGCCCGTCTCGATGCGGAAGCCGCGGATCTTGACCTGGTGGTCGCGCCGCCCGAGGAAATCGATGTCGCCGTCCGGCAGCCAGCGCACCAGGTCGCCCGTGCGATAGAGCCGCTCTCCCGGCTCGCCGCGCAGGGCCGCGAACGGGTCGGGCACGAACTTCTCGGCCGTCATGTCCGGCCGCCGCATGTAGCCGCGGGCGATGCCGACGCCGCCGACGTAGAGCTCCCCCGTCACCCCGACCGGCACCGGCTGCTGGTGGACGTCCAGGATGTGGATGCGGGTGTTGTCGACCGGCCGACCGATCGAGGGCAGCACGTCCAACCCGGCCTCCGCACCGCCATCCGCGTACGGCGTCACCTCGACCACGGTGGAGGTGACGGTGTACTCCGCCGGCCCGTAGTGGTTCATCAGCCGGAAAGGGGTGCCGGGCGCGGGACGCCGGCGCAGGCGGTCGCCGCCGATGATCAGCGCCCGCACCTGGAGCGGCAGACCGGGCGGCACTCCCGCCTCCAGCACCCCTTCGGCCAGCGGCGTCATCAGGTAGGCGAGGGTGATCCCCTCCTCGGCCCACCAGCGGATCATCCCGGGCGAGGAGAGGCGCGTCTCCTCGTCGGGCACGTGCAGGCTCGCGCCCCCGGCCAGATAGGGCCAGAGCTCCCAGATCGACGCGTCGAAGGCGGGGCTCGCGATCTGCGTGCCGCGGTCGCCCGGCCGCACGCCGTAGAGGTCCATGTGCCAGCGCACCAGGTTCATCAGACCGGCGTGCGGGATCTCGACCCCCTTGGGTCTGCCGGTCGAGCCCGAGGTGTAGACCACATAGGCGAGGTTCTCCGGTGACACGCCGCTGTCAGGAGGGGCGGTTTCGTCCCCCCGGACCGACTCCCACTCGGAGTCGACCCGGACGACACGGGCCCGGGTCTCCGGCAGCCGGTCCGCGAAGCGCTCCTGGGTGAGCAGGACCGGGGCGCGGGCGTCCTCCAGCAGGAAGGCCAGCCGCTCGCGCGGATAGGCCGGGTCGAGCGAGACGTAGGCGCCGCCCGCCTGGAGCACGGCGACGATCGCCACCACCCGCTCGGGCGTGCGCTCCATGCAGACCGCCACCAATACCTCCGGACCGACGCCGAGCGCGCCCAGGTGCCAGGCTAGGCGGTTCGCCCGCGACGCCAGCTCGCCGTAGCTCAGACAGGCCTCCGGCGTGACCACCGCCGGCGCGTCCGGCCGGCGCCGCGCGTGCGCCGCGAACAGCTCGTGCACCCTCGGCTCCTGCGGGCAGGGCTTGTCCGTGTCGTTCCACTGCACCAGCGCCTGTGTCCGCTCCATCTCCGTGAGCAGCGGCAGGTCCGACAGGCGGCGTTCCGGGTCCAGGACGATCGCCTGCAGCAGGACGGCGAAGTGCCCCGCCATCCGCTGCACCGTCGTGGCGTCGAACAGGTCGCGGTTGTACTGGATCTGGACCTCTCGGGTGAGCACGGTAACCGTCAGGTCGTAATTGGCGACGCCGCTGTCGGTCATCAGGGGATCGATCCGCAACCCCGGCATCTCTGAGGTGCCCGGCGGCGTGTTCTGGACGGCGAAGACCACCTGGAACAGCGGCGGGCGCGAGAGGTTGCGCTCGGGCTGCAGCTCCTGCACCAACTTCTCGAGCGGCAGATCCTGATGGGAGTAGGCCGATAGCGTGACCTCCCGCACCCGGTCGAGCAGATCCAGGAAAGGAGGATCGCCGGACAGATCGGCGCGCAGGACCAAGGTGTTGACGAAAAACCCGATCAGGTCCTCGATCTCCTTGCGGTTGCGGCCGGCGATCGGCGTCCCGACGGCGAAATCGGACTGGCCGGTGTGGCGCCAGAGCAGCGCGTCAAACGCCGCCAGGAGCGTCATGAACAGCGTCGTACCCCGGCGTTGGCATATATCCTGTATACGGTCCAGTAG
>JBKKAU010000061.1:0-15241 GCA_046714475.1 Thermoanaerobaculia bacterium | reverse complement strand
GATGATCACGCCGCCCCAGCGCATGGTGCGCGAGGCGTAGGTCATGCGCACCGGGCGGCGCCGGGAGTAGCGCTGCGGCCGCGCGCCGCGGCTCATCCGGCTCACCTGCCAGGAGGCCCAGATGTGCAGCACGACCGCGGCGAGCAGCACCAGGCGGGCGAGCCAGAGCAGGCCGCTGGTGGGCACGGCGGGCGAGCCCACCTCGCGCAGCCAGCCGGCGTAGTTGTTGAGCTTGTCGGGACCCTCGTACAGCTTGAGGTTGCCGATCATGTGCGTCAGCACGAAACCGAAGAGGATGAGGCCGGTGACCGCCATCACGGCCTTCTTGCCGACCGCGGACCGGTAGATCTCGGAGAACCAGGACATGGGCGTGTTTTCCTCGTGGAGACCTCGGAGGCCTCCTATCGTACGTCAACGCCTGCGGGTTGTGAAATATGTCACAAGGTCTGGGCCTGGGGCCGCCGGCGGCGTCTGCGCCGGGGGCGGCGGTTGTCGGCCTCGGCGGCTTGCGGCGCGGCGACGCGCTGCTGGGCCGCCTGCCACTGGGAGAGCGCCTCGTGCCCTTCGCCGGTGGCCTCGACCAGGACCTCGAACAGCGCCAGGGAGTCCTTGAAGAAGGACCGGCGGGTGAAGCGGACCCGCTCGGAGAGGCCCCACCCCGGCTCGCAGAGGCGCTGGAAGCCGACCAGGGACTGGAAGATCTGCTGTGTGCGGAGGTTGGAGACGGTGAGCCGGGAGAGGAACGGCTGGATCTCTTCCCGGATCATGGTCTCGATCGCGGCCCGGCTCATCGGCCGCCGCTGCTCCCGCTCGACGTCGTCGCGGCGGAGCAGCGCCTGGGGCAGCAGGAGCGCGGCCAGCAACGCGCTGTCCGAGAGCTCCCGGCCGCGCGCCACCATGCGGTCGATGACCGGCAGGATCTGCCCGAAGTCCCCCATGCCGCGCGCGCCGGCGTTCAGCATGGCGTAGGCCTCGGGCAGCATGACGGAGAGCAGGTCGAGCTCCAGCATCCACTGCATGGCCGCGCCGGCCCGCCCGCAGCGCAGGAGCTGGGCGATCTCCTCGGTGACCCGCGCCGGCGACGCCTTCTCCAGCTCCTTGCGCTGGCGGTGGATCGCCTCCTGGGTGCGCGGCTCGATGCCGAAGCCGAGCCGGCCGGCGAACTCGCAGGCGCGCAGCATGCGGACCGGGTCCTCCTGGAAGCGCACGTCCGGGTCGCCGATCGCCCGCACGAGCCGCCGCTCCAGGTCCTCGATCCCGCCCACGTAGTCGAGCACCGCGTACTCGGCGATGTCGTAGAACAGGGCGTTGATGGTGAAGTCGCGGCGGAAGGCGTCCTCGCGGGGGGTGCCGAAGGTGTTGTCGCTGGTGATCAGCAGCTCCCCCGGCAGCCCTCTCTGCTCCTCGGGCTCGGGGTTGCGCCGGAAGGTGGAGACCTCGACGGTCTCGCCGTCGTGGAAGAAGACGTGGACCAGACGGAAACGCCGGCCGATGATGCGGGAGTTGCCGAACAGCCGCCGGACCTCGTTCGGCCGCGCGTCGGTGCCGATGTCGAAGTCCTTGGGTTTGCGGTCCAGCATCAAGTCGCGGACGCTGCCGCCGACCATATAGGCCTTGTAGCCGGCATTGTGAAGCCGGTACATGACCTTGAGGGCATTGCTGCTGATGGATCTGCGGGAGATGGGGTGCTCAGCCCGCGGCACAACCCGTGGGTGCACCTCGCCAAAGTCGCTCACGCCGCTGATTATAAGGGCCAGGGAGGCGCCGCGTGGGCCGCGGATCTCATCGCGGACCGTTCAGGAGAGAAAAAAGGGCCGGGGTGGGCGGAGAGCGTGGAACCCACCCCGGCTTCCGGAGGGAGGAGGAGACTGTCCGTTCGTCGTCGTAGGCCTCCTCGCAATTTCTCCTGATTCCACGATGCATGCCAGACGCGAGAACGCAGGTAAACCCATGATTCTCAAGATACTTCAGCGCGTTATACAAGACGTTGGTACACTCTCTCGTCCCCTGCCGGGGACGAGGGTGATCCCTGGGGAGGTCGCGGTCAGGCCAGACGGCTGGGGATGTCGATCTCGGACTGCAGCGTCCGGTGGACCGGGCAACGATTGGCGATTTCGAGAAGCCTCTGGCGCTGCTCGTCGGTCAACGGACCGAGCACCTCGATCTCGCGCTCGATCCGGTCGAGCTTGCCGTCCTGGGTCTCGCACTCCGCGCAATCGGTGGCGTGGACCTTGGAATGGAGCAGGCGTACCCGGACGCCTTCGAGCGGCAGCTTCTTGAGGTTGGAGTACATCCGGATCGTCATGGAGGTACAGGCCCCGAGCGCGGCGAGCAGCAGCTCATAGGGATTGGGGCCGGTGTCGGTGCCGCCGACCGACTCGGGCTCGTCGGCGGCGAAGCGGTGCCGGCGGGCCACGATCCGCTGGGCGAAACCCTCCATCTCCGTGACCAGCACCTCGCCGTGCCGGCCGGGCTCGGGCATCTCCTCCAGGTCCGGCTGCCGTCCTTCGAGATAGCGCCCCGCCCAGGCCGCCAGGACCTCGCCGGCGAAACGGGCGTCGCGCTCATTGCGGAGGAGGTGGTCGGCCGACCCGAGGGAGATGAAGCTCTTGGGATGCCGCGCCGCCCGGAACAGCCTCTCCGCGTGATCGATCCCCACCACGTTGTCGATCGGCGAATGGAAGATGAGCAGCGGCTTGTGGAGCCTTTCGACGATCCCCTGGAGGTGGTCCTCGGAGAGGTCGTCCAGGAGTTGGCGCCGGATGCGGAAGGGGCGGTCCCCTCCCAGGTTCACCTCCGCCTCCCCCCGCTCCTCCAGCTCCGGGGCGAGCCGCACCAGCGTGTCCCGCAGGTGCTCGGTGTCGCTCGGCGCGCAGAAGGTCGCGACCGCGGCCGTCTCGGGGATGCGCTCGGCCGCGGCGAGCACCGCGGCGCCGCCCAGGCTGTGGCCGACGAGCAGGCGCGGAGCCTCCCGCTCGCGGCGCAGGAAGTCCGCCGCGGCGACCAGGTCGTCGAGGTTGGACGAGAAGTCGGTCTCCGCGAAGTCCCCCTCGCTCTCGCCGATGCCGGTGAAGTCGAAGCGCAGCACGGCGATCCCGCGGTCCACCAGGGCGCGGCTGATCCAGCCGGCGGCCTTCAGGTCCTTGGAACAGGTGAAGCAGTGGGCGAACACCGCGTAGGCGGTCGGATCGACGTCGGGGCTTTCGAGCCGCGCCGCGAGCGTGCCGCCGCCGGAGCCGGGGAAGTGGAGGTGCTCTCGTCTCATGGCGCCATGCTAGCGCACGGTAGACTACGGCCGTGCCTTCCGCGTCCGCGGGTCCCGTCCTGGAAGCCGCCGGAGTCTCCAAGACCTACCCGGACGGCACCGCCGCGCTCGCCGGGATCGACCTCGCGGTCCTGCCCGGCGAGACCGTCGCCCTGGTCGGCGAGAGCGGCTCCGGCAAGACCACCCTGCTGCGTCTGTTCAACCGGATGGCCGAGCCGTCGACGGGCGAGGTACGGGTCGAAGGCCGTCCGGTCGCCGGGCTCGACCCGATCGCGCTCCGCCGCCGGATCGGCTACGTCCCGCAGGACGGCGGCCTGATCCCCCACTGGCGGATCGGCCGGAACGTGGAGCTTGTGCCGGACCTCCTCGGCTGGGAGCGCGGCCGGCGCGAGGAGCGCACCCGGGAGATGCTGGCTCTGGTCGGGCTCGATCCCGGCCTCCACGGCGCCCGCTACCCCGCCGAGCTGTCGGGCGGCCAGCGCCAGCGCGTCGCCTTCGCCCGCGCGCTCGCCGCCGACCCGCCGGTGATCCTGCTCGACGAGCCCTTCGGCGCGCTCGACGCCCTCACCCGCCTGGAGCTCCACCGCCAGTTCCTGGACCTGAAGGCCCGGCTCGGCAAGACCGCGCTGCTGGTGACGCACGACCTGGGCGAAGCCTTCCGGCTTGCCGACCGGATCGCCGTGATGCGCGACGGGCGCATCCTCCAGATCGGCCCTCCGGCCGAGTTGGCCGAGCGGCCGGCGGACGCGTACGTGCGGGAGCTGTTGGAGCTGCGGGGATGAAGCTCTTCCTTATCACTATTCTTTTCCTCCTCCCCCTCCACGCCCTGGCCGCGGACAACCGGGTCGTCATCGGCTCCAAGAACTTCGAGGAGAGCCGGCTGCTCGGCGAGATGTTCGCCCAGCTCATCGAGAGCCGTACCGATCTGGAAGTCGAGCGCCGGCTCGGGCTCGCTGGCACTCAGGTCTGCTTCGAGGCGCTGCGCACCGGAGCGATCGACATCTATCCCGAATATACCGGCACCGGCCTGGTGACGATCCTCGGCGAGCCGCCGAAAGGGGGCGCCACCGCGACGCTGAACCGGGTACGGAGGCGGTTCCTCGAGCAGTGGGACCTCTGGTGGCTGGCGCCGCTGGGGTTCGAGAACGCCTTCGAGGTGGCGGTGCCGCGCGAGCTCGCCCGCCGCGAGCGCATCGAGACGATCTCGGACCTGGCGCGGCTCGCGCCCCGGCTGCGCGGCGGCTTCGGCCATGAGTTCGTCGGCCGCGAGGACGGCCTGTTGGGCCTCCAGAAGGCCTATGGCCTCCGGTTCGCCTCGGTCCAGCCGATGCAGCACGCCCTGAAGTACCAGGCCGCCGGGTCGCGGGCCATCGATGCCCTGGACGTCTATACGACCGACGGCCGCCTCGTCCTCTATAACCTGCAGGTGCTGCGGGACGACCGCGGCTTCTTCCCGCCCTACGACGCCGCCGCCCTGGTGCGCGGCGCGACGATGCGCGATCACCCCGAGGTCGGCGCCGTGCTGGGCCTGCTCTCGGGCGCCCTCGATGAGGAGACGATGCGGCGCCTGAACTTCCGGCTCCAGGAGGGCAAGGAGGGGGAAGCCGCCGTGGCCCGCGACGCCCTCCATAGCCTGGGGCTGTTGCAAGGGGGCGAGCAGGCGGCGGAGCCCGCCCGCCGACGCCCCGACCTCCTTGGGTACCTCTGGGGAGAGCGCTCGACCGTGGCCAGCCGGACGCTGGAGCACCTCGGCCTCTGCGCGGCGGCCCTCGCCCTCGGGGTACTGGTCGCCGTGCCGCTCGGGCTCTGGCTGGAACGCCGCCGCCGGCTGGCGGAGCCGGCCATCCGCGCCCTGGGGCTGACGCAGACCGTCCCCTCGCTCGCCCTGCTCGCTTTCATGGTCCCCTTCCTCGGTATCGGCACGGTCCCGGCCGTCGTGGCGCTCTGGATCTACTCGCTCTTCCCGATCGTCCGCAACACCTACACCGGCGTGCGCGAGGCCGACCCGCGGGCGGTCGAAGCGGCGACGGCGTTGGGGATGACGCCCGGGCAGGTGCTGCGGCGGATCCGCCTCCCTCTCGCCGCGCCGGTCCTGATGGCCGGGATCCGGACCGCCGCCGTGATCACCGTCGGCACGGCGACGCTCGCGGCCTTCATCGGCGCGGGCGGTCTGGGCGAGCCGATCGTCACCGGTCTGCAGCTCGCCGACACCGGCATGATCCTCTCCGGGGCCATTCCGGCCGCGGTCCTCGCCCTGCTGGTGGACGTCGTTCTCGGCTGGATCGAAAAGGCGCTCCAGCCGCCCGGCCTCGGCACGGAGCGGTGATAAAGTCGCGTCGGAGATGGAGACCTTGCCCCTCGCCCCGCCCCTGGTCGTCCTCGAACTACACGACGGCAAGGAGCGGACGGCCCACGACCTTACGGAGCTGCGGGAAGCGCTCCTCTCGACCCCGCGGCGCATCCCTTCAAAGTTTTTCTACGACGACCACGGCTCCGGCCTGTTCGAGCGGATCACCGAGTTGCCGGAGTACTACCAGACCCGTACCGAGGGGGCGCTGCTGGCCTCGATCGCCGACCGGATCGCCGAGATCACGCGCGCCGAGGACCTGGTCGAGATCGGCGCCGGCGCGGCCACCAAGACCCGCATCCTCCTCGACGCCCTGCGGCGGGCTGGGACGTTGCGGCTCTACGTGCCCGTCGACGTGGCCGAAGGGACGATGCGCCGGGTCGCCGAAGAGCTGGTCGCGGAGTACCCCGGGCTCAAGGTGCACGGACTGGTCGGCGACTTCATGACCCAGCTCGACTCGATCCCCAACGGCGGCCGGCGGCTGGTCATCTTCCTCGGCGGCACGATCGGCAACCTGCGTCCCGAGGAGGCGCGGTCTTTCCTGCGCCGTCTCCAACGGGAGATCGCCCCGGGCGACTTCTTCCTTCTAGGAGTGGACCTCGTGAAGCCGGTCGCCCGCGTGGAAGCGGCCTACAACGACGCGGCCGGCGTCACCGCCGAGTTCAACCGCAACATCCTGCGGGTGGTCAACGGCCTGACCGGCGGCGACTTCGACCCCGGCGCCTTCGGTCACCGCGCCTTCTACAACCGCGAGACCGACTGGATCGAGATGTGGCTGGTCTCCGAACGGGACCAGACGGTCCATCTGCCCGCGCTCGGCCTAGAGATCGAAATCCGCAAGGGTGAGGAGATCCTGACCGAGATCAGCGCCAAGTACGACCGGAAGAGAGCCGAGGAGCTCCTCGCCGGCACCGGCTTCGAGCCGCTCGAGTGGTACACCGATCCGGAAGAGCTCTTCGGGCTGGCGCTGGCGCGGCGGCGCTAGGCTGGAAGTCTGCGATGGCCGCGCCTTCTCACATTTCTGTTGTGACCAGCCAGGGGAGGGTATCCATCCCCGCCGAGTTGCGCAAAGAACTTTCACTGGCCAAAGAACGCGCCTGCTCTGGGAATGGACCGGCGAGCGTGAGCTGTGCGTGATCGTGCTCCCCGAAGCCGAGCCTAGCGGAGCTGTGGCGATGCTCGGCTTCGCTAAACGGTTCCGTGCTCCTCGTCGGACCGAGGAGTGGATCAAAGAGCTACGAGAATCCTAGTCAGTCGCGCATAGTCCTCAGCGGACAGACCTCTTGGATTCGTTCAAAGTCGTCATCATCGTGAAGTAGAACGCCTTCCTCTTCGAGCACGAGTTGGGCGATGAAGCAATCGATAGTGCTGCGAATGGTGAGTCCCTTGCGGCGGCAGTCGAAGTACAAGCGAGCGGCTCCCTTATGGGTTGCCCATGGATCCTGAGGCATGAGAACTCTCTGTGTCTCAAAGTTTTCCAGAAGGAGGCGCCATTCCTTCTCGTCTTTCGCTCCCTGGAGCACCTCTTGACAGCAGATCCCAGGCAGAACGAACGGAGTACCCTCAACCTCAAGCGTGCGCAGCCGATCCGAAGCTGGCGTGCTCCTCCCTCGCAAAAGGTCGATCAACACCGAAGTGTCCACTACAATCATGGTTCGTCCTTGCGCAAATCCTTGTAGTCATACCCTGACGCCAACTGGATACGTCCGGCAAGCTCGAGCAGGCTCCTCCGCTTTCTGGTCTCAATAAATACCCGCAAGGCCTCATGGACGAGTTCCTTCTTCGTCTTGATGCCGCTTAGACGAGTCGCCTCAGCCACTAGCTCGTCATCCAGAACAATGTTGGTTCTCATAACACCTCCCACACACAGCCATACACTACCAAGGTGTATCACCTCTCGCCAAACGTCTCCCGCCACCCCGGACTCGCCGCCAGAAGCTCCAGCGCCCGGTCCAGCAGCGCCTGGTTCTCCGGCCGCACCAGCCAGGTGCTCCGCCCCGAGGGGTGAGGCAGTGGCAGGACCCCGAACTCCAGATCTTCGCGGGAGTCGGGGAAGATCCTCCCCACCCTCTCCTTGAGCGGCGCCGGCTCGGGGAGGAACTTGGCGATGGCGAGCTGCCCGACCGCGATCACAGTCGCCGGCCGGATCAGGCGCAGCTCCCGCTCCAGGTAGGGCGCGCAGTTGGCGATCTCCCCGGGAGCGGGGACGCGGTCCCCGCCTTGCGGCGCCCGGCCGGGAAAACAGCGGATCACGGCGCAGATCCAGACCCGGCGGCGGAATTCTTCCTCGGGGACTCCGAGGCTGGCAAACCAGGAAAAGAGGCGCGTTCCAGCGGTATGGGCGAAGGGACGCTGGAGGTGGACCTCGCGCGGCCCGGGCGCCTGCCCGACCAGCATCAGGCGCGGCCGGTGCTCCGGACGGGCGGCCACCGGCGGCGGCTCCACCCCGGGACACTTGCGGCATCCGCGCACCTCGGCGAGGTGGCGGTCGAGGGCCTCCCAGTCGAACCGGTCCGTCACTACCGGATGGGGATCAGCGCCAGGGGCGCTCGGACAGAAGCTCCAGGAAAGCGTCCACGACCCCCGGGTCGAACTGCTGGCCCCGCTCCTCGCGCAGCACGGAGGCTGCATGCTCGACCGGTAAGGCCCGCCGGTAAGGCCGGCTGGTGGTCATCGCGTCGAAGGCGTCCACCACGGCGATGATGCGTGCCCCCAGCGGGATCCGCTCGCCGGCGAGGCCGCTCGGATATCCGGGGTACTCCCCGTAGCGCAGACCGTCGTAGCGCTCCTGATGATGGAGGACGAGCGGCGCGGCGCCACACATCAGGTCGAGCCTCTCGAGCATGCGCGCGCCGATCTCCGGATGGCGGCGCATGGCCTCGGCCTCCTGGTGATCGAGCGGACCCGGCTTGGAGAGCACCTGCTCCGGGACGCCGAGCTTGCCGATGTCGTGCAGCATGCTGGCGTAATGGAGCATCTCGAGAGCCTGGCCGCGCAGTCCCAGCCTCTCCCCCAGGGTCACCGCGTACTCGCTCACCCGCCGCAGGTGCCCCTCGGTGTAGGCGTCCTTGGCATGGACCGCCTGGGTGAAGGCCTGGGCGACGCGGAGCAGGTCGCGGCGCAGGAGGCGGTTGGCCTCGATCAGCTCCTCGCGCAGGAGGACCTCGCGCTCCCGCGAGCGCCCGACGAAGGCCCCCGCCAAAGCCAGGGCGAGGAGGCCGGCGTAGTGGGACAAGAGGGCGTGCGTCGACTCCACGGTACCGGTGATCGCCGCCATCCAGGCGAGCCCGAGCAGGTACAGAAGGCCGCTCGCCGAAGCCATCAGCGCCGCCCCGCGCAGACCGAAACGTAAAGCTGCCCAGAGGATCGGGAGCAGATAGAAGAGCCGCAGCCAGCCGCCGGTCTGGGGCAGCAGCCCGATCACAGGGACCACCAGGACCGTGATGCCGAGGATCATGCCGGCTCCGGCCAGCAGATCCCGGCGCCGGACCTCCGACCGCGGCCGGTCGAGGGCCACCGTCTCCTCACCCGTGGGAAGCGCCGGCAAGTCGGGCTCGTCGCCGAGACGCCGGACCCGCCGGGCCGGCGTCTCCCCCGGAATGGGAGCGATCCACGGACGGAGGCGGCGGTCGGCGAGGAGCAGCATGGGCGGCGCCAGCAGGAGGATGCTGATCAGGCACCCCGTGGCCCGGGTCCAGACCTGATCGGTAAGGTCTCCCTGCGCGGCCAGAAGGCTGCCGGGAACGGCCGCGACCAGGCCGCCGAGCAAGGCGCTCGCGAGCAGCCATAGATAAGAACGGAGGTTCGGCAATCCCCGGCCCAGCTTCGGGACGGAGCGGAAGATCAGGTGCGCCGCCGCCCCGAGCAGGGCCAGGGAGGCGGCGAGGACGAGGGCGGTCAGCGGGTCCCTGCGGACCGCCCAGATCGTGATCCCCTGGCCGAGCGAGGCCGCGGCGATGCCCCTCCAACCGAGGAGAAGCCCGGCGCCGCAGGAGACGAACGGGGTCAGCGGGAGAGTGGGAAGGAGGGGACGTCCGCCCCAGCCGCTCACCAACTCGCCGAGGATGCCCGAAGCGAAAGCCAGCGCCAGAGCGTTCCCCCGTCCGGTGCGGAGCCAGGCGATCACCAGGGCCAGGCGGCCCGGGACGACGGCGGCCCCGTACGAGGTCGGGGCTGGGCTGGAGACGCTCATCTCCTCATCTCCTTACCTTTTTCTCAAGGCTCCGTACCCTTGGCGGGCGAGCCCACCACCAGCGTGTTCGACGCCAGCGCCGCTTCCGGCAACACCTCGACGGCGGGCTGCCACCAGGGCGCACCCGGCTCGAACATCTCGCCTTCGTGGGCGCAGGGGGCGGCGACGTGGTCCTTGCCATACATCGGCTTGCCGGTGTGGCGGTTCCGGTGCAACGGATAGATAGCGGCGCAGGTCAGACAGAAGCGGCCGATCGTACGGCCGCGCCTCGCCTCGGGTACCTGGTCCTCGGGAGCGGCATGCGGTTCACGGTAGACCATGGTCTCTTCCTTGGCCGCCTCAGCGCGCCGCGAGCAGCTCGGTGCGGGAGAAGAAGAAGGACAGCTCGATCGCGGCGTTCTCCGGTGAGTCGCTGCCGTGGATGGCGTTACGCTCGATCGAGGTGCCGAAGAGCTTGCGGACCGTCCCCTCCTCGGCCTTGGACACGTCCGTCGCACCCATCACCTGGCGGAGATGGGCGACCGCGTTCTCCCGCTCGAGAGCGATGGGCATCACCGGACCGCTGGTCATGAACTCGACAAGGCTCCCATAGAAGGGCCGCTCCTTGTGGACCTCGTAAAACGCTCGGGCCTGCGCCTCGGTCAGGCGCAGCAACTTGATACCACGGATCGTAAAACCTTGCTGCTGCAGATGTGCAAGAACCTTGCCCACATTGCCGGCTTCCACGGTGTCGGGTTTCAGGATCGCGAGGGTCGTGTCCATGGCTGTCTCTCTCCCATTCTCCAGGGAGACGGCGAAGCCGGCCCTGGAGCGATAAGTGTCTTTTAGAAAGATCGGTTGTGTAGATCAGGGCGGACGAACGCCGCCCCAGGTTACCTTCTTACAAGACCAGCGGGCTGGTCCTACTCTTCCAAAACCTCCAGGTCGCCGTCCGGATCGCGGAGCCGGAAGATGGTCCCCGCCACCTCCAGGACTCCTCCGGGTCCGAACAGCACGGCGCTGCCCGCGGGGATGCCCAACCCCCAACGGACTCCAGGCGCGGCGAGCATCTTGCGCAGCCGCCGGTCGTGGTCGGGCTCGAAGTTCGGCTCCACCACTCCGTCGGGGAGCCAGCCGAACCCCGGGATCAGCTCGCCGCGGAAGATGCTGCGCGCCCACCGGCCGGCGGCCTGGGCGGCGGCGGCGATCGCCACCACCATGCCGCCGTCCCGGATCTTGGCGGCGAGAGCGTCGGCCGCGGGCGTCTCCTGGATCGCGTCGAGCAGGTGGTCGGTCACCCCGGCGCCGAGATAGACCGCGGCGACGTCGCGGATCCTCTCCGAGTTCCGGCCGCGCCGTCCATCGCGCGAGCGGTAGATGGGGATGACCTCGACCTCCCGCCTGAAGGCCTCCGCCATGTAATCCCCAAAATGCCGGGGATAGTCGTTCGAGCCGGCGGCGGCCGGGATGAAACCGATCGGCCCCGGGGGGAGCTTCTCGACCCAGGCGCGGTCGGCGTCCAGCGTCTCGTCGAAGCTGAACTCGCCGCCGCCCACCAGGGCGATCCACCCCTTTTGGGGGACCCCGGCCGCCTCCGCCATGCGCCTACCGCCCGAGCGCCTTGGCCATGGCCTGGCCGAGCTCTGCGGGCGACTCCACGACGTGAATGCCGGCGGCGCGCATCGCCTCCATCTTCTCGGCCGCCGTCCCCTTGCCGCCGGCGACGATGGCGCCGGCGTGGCCCATGCGCCGTCCCGGCGGAGCGGTGCGGCCGGCGATGAAGCCGACCACCAGCTTGTCCTTCATGTTGGCCTGCACCCACGTCGCGGCGTCCTCCTCGGCGTTGCCGCCGATCTCGCCGATCATGATCACCCCTTCGGTGCCGGGGTCGGCCCCGTACTGCTCGAGGACGTCGATGAAGTTGGTGCCGTTGACCGGGTCGCCGCCGATGCCGACGCAGGTCGACTGCCCCAGCCCCAGGTTGGTGAGCTGCCAGACCGCCTCGTAGGTGAGCGTGCCCGAGCGGCTGACGACGCCGATCGTGCCCTGCTTGTGGATGTGGCCCGGCATGATGCCGATCTTGGCGACGCCCGGGGTGATGATGCCCGGACAGTTGGGGCCGATCAGGCGGGCCGGATAGTCCCGCAGGAAGGCCTTGGCCCGCAGCATGTCGGCCACCGGGATGCCCTCGGTGATGCAGACCACCAGCTCGATCTCGGCCGCTGCGGCCTCCATGATGGCGTCGGCGGCGAACGGCGGCGGCACGAAGATCATCGCGGCGTTGGCGCCGGTCTTCTCGCGCGCCTCCTCGACCGAGTCGAAGACCGGGATCCCCTCGACCGACTCCCCGCCCTTGCCGGGGGTGACGCCGGCGACCACCTGCGTGCCGTAATCCCGGCAGCCGAGGGCGTGGAACGTGCCCTCCTTGCCGGTGATGCCCTGCACGAGCAGGCGCGTGTCCTTGTCCACCCAGATCGCCATGCTTACGCCCCTCCTTTCGCCGCGGCCACGGCCTTCTCGGCGGCGTCGGCCATCTGCTCGGCGACGATGAACTGGAACGGCGCCTCGCGCAGGATGCGCCGACCTTCGTCGACGTTGGTGCCTTCGAGGCGCACCACGACCGGCATCTTGACGTCGCCCAGCTCCTCGATGGCGCCGACGACGCCGCGGGCGATACGGTCGGTCCGGGCGATGCCGCCGAAGATGTTGATCAGCACGGCGCGGACGTTGGGGTCCGAGACCAGGATCTGGAAGGCGTTCTTGACCGCCTCCTGCGAGGCGCCGCCGCCGACGTCCAGGAAGTTCGCCGGCTCGCCGCCATAGAGCTTGATGATGTCCATGGTCGCCATGGCGAGGCCGGCGCCGTTGACCATGCAGGCGATGTTGCCGTCGAGCTTGATGTAGTTGAGGTTGAACTTGCTCGCCTCGACCTCCATCGGGTTCTCTTCGGCGAGGTCGCGCATCTCCAGGATGTCCTTCCTCCTGAAGAGCGCGTTGTCGTCGAAATTCATCTTGGCGTCGAGCGCCAGGACGTCGCCGCCGCCGGTCACCATCAGCGGGTTGACCTCAGCGAGCGAGGCGTCGGTGTCGATATAGGCGGCGACCAGGGCGGAGATGAGCTTGCCGGCCTTGCCCGCGGTCTGCCCCTTCAGCCCCAAATGGCGGGCGATGGCGCGCCCCTGGAACGGCACCATGCCGACCTGGGGGTCGACCCAGGCGCGGTAGATGGCGTCAGGGTCCTTGGCGGCGACCTCCTCGATGTCCATGCCGCCGGCGGCCGAGGCCATGACGACGTGCTTGACGCGGGCGCGGTCGAGGGTGATCGAGAGGTAGAGCTCCTGCGCGATGTCGAGCGCCTCTTCGACCAGGACCGTGCGGACGAGCTGTCCCTCGGGGCCGGTCTGGTGGGTGACGAGCTGCATGCCGAGGATCTTCTTGGCGGCCTCGCGCGCCTCCTCGGGGCTCTTGGCGAGCTTGACGCCGCCCCCCTTGCCGCGTCCGCCGGCGTGGATCTGCGCCTTGACGACGCAGCGCCCGCCCAGTTCCTCGCAGATCCGGCCCGCCTCATCCGCATCCTCGGTGACCTTGCCGCGCGGGGTGGCCACCCCGTAGCGGCGCAGGATCTCTTTGGCCTGATACTCGTGGATCTTCAAATCGATCTCCTCCCGGGAACGGTCTCCGTCTCCTCCGCGGATTCGAGCTGGAGTCCCCCGAACGGGGGGTTTAGATAGCGTCCGGACTGCTCCGGAGGCCGGCGGAGTGTATCAGACGGGGAATCAAGGCTCGCCCGGGGCGTATGCTAGTGCGTAGGTATGAAACGCACCTCTACTATCCTCCCTGAGGATCTGGCCAAGTTGGTGAGGTCTGAGGCTCGTCGACGTCAGATCAGCATCTCAGATCTGCTCCGTCAGCTCATTATCGAAGGGCTCGCAGGCTCCTCGGAGAAGCCACGCGAGATCCCTTGGACAGGGCTCTTTAACGATCCGGAAATGGTCCCCGGCGAGCGCTTGGACGAAGCTCTTTCCGGATGGGCTGATGATCTCGGTCGCGGATAAACACCCATGCTCAGCTCCCGACCCTCACCACCGACCGCCCCCTCTTCTCCTCGACGCCGATGTGGACGTCGAGGAACCGCGGGATGAGCTCCACCTGTGTAAGGGCGTGGCCGCTTAGGGGAAGCGTCGTGAAGGCGCCGGAGCCGGCAAGGGCGAGCAGCAGGAGGAGCTGGTCGGCCAGGTGCTCGCCGATCGGGACGCCGGCGTCGAGATAGCGGCGCAGCTCCCAGAGGGCACGGTCGGCCACTCTTTCGGCGGGCACTCCCCGCTCGCCGAAGCCGGCGAAGACCTCGGTGATCCGGTCGCTCTCGACCTCCAGGAGCAGGATGTTGCCCGGGCCGTAGCCCTCGACCTCCCGCACCTCCAGGGCGGACGGCCCCCAGCCGGTCTCCTCGGCGACCCGGCGCAGCTCGCGCTCGGCGATGTGACGCGGCAGGTTGGACAGCAGCGCGGTGGCGCGCCGGCGGCGGATCTCTCCGCGCTCCAGCAGCTCGAACCCCGCGAGGCGGGGGCACGGCTCGACCGTTACCGAGAAGCGCCCACCGCCGGCCGGGTAGAAACCGGGCCGTTCCAGCGCCGCCTCCACCACCGCCCCTGTCCGCCGCACCAGCGGCAGATAGGAGCGGTCGAGGAACTCGAAGGGCGGCGCCAGGGGGTTATGGGTGCCCCCGATGAAGGTGAGGAGAGACGGGCCGGAGGCGAGGAGCAGGGGCGGCAGCACCGTCTGGAACACCAGGGTCGTGCTCCCCGCCGTACCGATATCGAATTCATACTCGCCCGGCACCACCTCGCCCGGGACGAACGTCAGCTCGGCCGAGCCCACCTCGGCGCCTTCGACCCGTGCCCGGCTCACCCGGGCCGCGGCATGGACCGCCGCCAGGTGCTGGCGGCGCAGCCCCGGCGGGGAGCGGCGAGCGCGGATCTTCCGCAGCCGAACCGGCGTCCCGGTGACGATGGACAGCGCGAGCGAGGTGCGGAGGACCTGCCCGCCGCCTTCGCCTTGGGATGCGTCCAGCTCCAGCATCAGGTCAGGAGTACTTCTTGATCAGGTAGTCCACGTATTCCTCTTTAGCGTCCCCGATCTCCACGCCTGCAAAAAGGCCAGCCAACTCAGCGGCTATCCCTGTACGCTCCTTCTGGAGTGGCTCTTCTGCTTCGGCAAGCCTTCTCAGGTAGCTCTCGACCAACTGCGAGAGGCTGACGCCCTGCCGTTTGGCGTAGCGCTTCGCCTTCTCGATCACCTCTCGGTCCAGCTTGAGCGTGAGCTTGGAATCCATGCCGTCTCTAGGTGTACCAGATTGGAGCGTTCTCACAAAACCGCCAGCCTGAAGCCCTCACCCCCGTCCCCCATAGGCGCTAACTTTGCCTCGCGAGAGGGTGGTGGTGCCTCCCCCCCTGGGCGG
>JBKKAU010000060.1:0-3071 GCA_046714475.1 Thermoanaerobaculia bacterium | reverse complement strand
GCCGAGGACATGTTTGATGAGCGTTGTCTTGCCCGCTCAATTGGCGCCGACGAGGCCGTAGACCGCGCCGCGCGACATGGACAGGCTCACCGAGGCAAGTGCCATCCTGGCGCCGAAGCGGCGCGTCAGTCCCGACACCTTGACGACCGGTTCATTCATCTTTGAACCCCTTCTACGCATTCCCGCAGGCGAGCGCCGATTTCAGCGAGCCGCTTTTAGCGAGATGAATCGTCCTGCCGCGCCGCGCGCTGACGCCAGCGCGCGGCGCCCTGGCGGTCCTCAAACGCCTCGAGGGTCTTCGCCGCCAGGAGAAACGCCCCGCGGTGCGGGTTGCTCCGCGCCATCTGCTCGAGCAGCTCGTCCGCCTCCGCGCTCCTGTCCTGGATGATGAGGATCACCGCCAGGTTGGCGTAGGCCTGCAGGTGCTGCGGGAACGCCGCGATCTCACGCCGGTAGGCGGCGGCCGCCTCCTCCGGCCGATCGAGTCGCGCCAGCAGGTCGCCGCGCAGATAGTCCGCTCCCTGCAGCCGCCCCTGTCGTCCAACGCCGAGCTCCGCCGCGCGCCGCTCCGCCTCCTGGAGACTCCCCAGCGCTCGTTCGAGCCTACCGGCGGACCGCTCGACGTCGGCGAGCAACAGCAACGTCGCCGGCTGGCTGTCGCCGCGTTGCAGGGCGGACCTCGCGTGCTCCTCCGCGGCGTCGAAGCGCCCCTCTTCGAGCGCGACCCGGGCGAGGAGCTCGTTCGCTTCGCGGGGATGGGTCTTGAGGCCGAGGCGGGCATGGGCCGCGGCGTCGGCGGTCTCGCCGTGCTTGAGATAGGCGAAGCCCAGGGCGAGCGCGAGATCCGGCGAGAAGCGCTCGGCGTGAGCGATCGCCGACCGGTAGACCTCGATCGCCTCGTCGTAGCGGCCGGATTCCACCAGGACCTCTCCCAGCTTCGACCCCACGTCCAGGAGCTTCGGGTTCTCTTGCAGCAGGCTCCTCAAGGCCGCGGTCGCCTCATCCAACCGGCGCTCGTCCGCGAAACGGAACGCCGCCTTGATGCGATCGAGGTTCTTGACCTCGTCGCGCGGGTTCGGCAGCGGCCCTGGACCGCGCTCGCGCGGCGTTCCCACGTATCCCAGGGCGGCCAGGTTCCTGGCGTCCTCCGGGTCGATCTCGCCGATCGTCGCAGCCATTGCGGCCGTTGCGGGATAGGCCTCCATCTCCCGCCGCAGCCGTGACGCCGCCCGGCGCTCGGTCGTGATCAGATTCCTGGTTTCACCGGGATCGCTCTCCAGATCATAGAGCTCGGGACTGGGCCCTTCGATGTAGTGGTAGCGGCCGTCGATCAGCGACCGCAGCTCGCTCCAGCCGAGGTGAATGCGCGGGTAGAGCGTCTCGGAGTAGATGGGACGGGCCTCGCCTCCGCCTCCAACATCGAACCACGAAGCCGGGCGCGAAGGCAGGTCGATCCCCACCAGGCGCAGCACCGTGCCGAAGAGGTGCGCCAGAGGCGTGGGCCGGCTGATCGAATCGGCCCTATGCGAGCGATGCGAGCCCGGCAGCTTGACCAGGAGCGGGACCCACAGCGCCTCACGATACAGCAGGATCCCATGCTGGTCTTCGCCGTGGTCCTCCAGGCCCTCGCCGTGATCCGAGGTGAGGATGATGATCGCGGAATCGTAGAGCCCGGAAGCCTTGAGCGACCGGACCAGCTCGCCGACGATGGCATCCGCGGCGGCGATCTCGCCGTCGTAGGCGACCGGGTAGCGGCTCTTGAACGGCTCGGGTGGATCGTAGGGGGCGTGCGGCTCGTAGAGATGGAGGAAGAAAAAGAAAGGCTGCTCGCGGTGTCCCTGAATCCATGCCAGCGCGTGCTTCAGCGTCTCCCCGCCCGGGCGCTGGTGCTCGCTCGTCGCGCCCGCCGTCGCGACGGCGATCGAGTCTTCGTAGAATTCGAAGCCGTCATCGATCCCGGTGTCGGAGCGCAGGACGTAGGACGACACCGCGGCGCCCGCCGCATAGCCCCGCTCGCGCAGCTCCTCGGCGAGAGTCCTGAGCTTCGCGCCTTCGAACCGGTAGCCGATGTTGTTCCGCACGCCGTGCTCGGTGGGCAGCGACCCGGTGAACATCGAGGCGTGCGAAGGGAGCGTCATCGGGCAATGGCTGTAGACGCGCTCGAAGAGGACGGAGTCGCGCCGCAGTCCGTCGATGTGGGGTGTTTCGACCTGGCGGTACCCGTAGGCCGGGAGGTGGTCCGCACGCAGGGTATCAATCGAGATGAGGATCACCGGCGCGCCCGGGAAGCGTCCGGGCGAGGCGTCGCCGGGTGAGGCGCCGTCGCGCCCGCAGGCGGCCGCCAGAAGCGCGGTCGCGAACATCATGCTACGGAGCGTGCCACGGAGGCTAATCACGAAGCGTGGCGAGGATCACATCGGCGATGCGATCCACCGTCGGTCCGAGGAAGTTGTCGTTCCGGTTGGTGAGCATGATGATGGTGAGCCGCTTGTCCGGGTAGCGGGCCAGGTAGGTGCTGAACCCGCGGGTCTCGCCGTAGTGCCAGACTTTGCACGTCCCCCTGTGCGTGGCCACGTACCAGCCATAGCCGTAGCCGCTGCCGGACTGATCCGAGGTGGGCGTGCCGGCCTGGAAGGCCATCGCCAGGGTCTCGGCGGGCAACAGGCGCGTGCCGTACAGGGCCTGGTCCCAGCGCCACAGGTCTTCGACCGACGAGTAGATGCCGCCGTCCCCCAGGACCGAGCTGGTGAGGCTCTGGTCGGTGCGCTCGAAATGGCCGTCCC
Organism: Thermoanaerobaculia bacterium; assembly: GCA_046714475.1. GTDB lineage: Bacteria > Acidobacteriota > Thermoanaerobaculia > Multivoradales > UBA5704 > DASPJI01. The sequence goes on along the minus strand of JBKKAU010000060.1, from coordinate 288 downwards.
TCTCGCTGTACCCATAGGCCCGGCGCGCCACCTTGGAGACACCCTCCTCGTAGGCCACGGTGCCGGCCATCCCCAGCGGGTCGAAGATGTTCCCCTTGAGGAACCGCGCGAACGGCCGGCCGGAGACCTTCTCGACGATCAGGGCCAGCAGGGCGTAGCCGGTGTTGCTGTAGCGGAACTGGCTGCCCGGCGCGAAGTAGAGCCTGTCCTGCTTGCCGACCAGGTCGAGCACGTCCTTGTCCTTGAGCGGCACCGTGGTGCCGGGCGGGATGAGGTCCTCGTAATCGA
>JBKKAU010000059.1:0-14807 GCA_046714475.1 Thermoanaerobaculia bacterium | reverse complement strand
ATAGGGGGGTGCGGGGGGAAAGGGGGAGAAAGGGGGGCTGAAAGGGCGCAATCGGTTTCGCCCTTTTGGCCCGAAAGGGCGCACTCCTCTGCGCCCTTTTCCGCCGAAAGGGTGCACTCTGCTTCGCCCTTTCGGGGTGCGGAAAGGGCGCATTCGGCTGCGCCCTTTTCTGGAAAGGGTGCAGCGGGCTTCGCCCTTTCGGCGCTGACCGTCAGCCGGTAGGTCGAATGGTGGCCGCGGCCGTCGCCGGGCACGACCACGAGCTCGCCAGCGGCTACCAGCTCGTCGAGGATCTGCTGCACTCTGCGCCGGCTGAGGCGGGCTCGCCTCTGGAGCGTCGCCTGATCGGCGATCCATTCGCCGCGCTGGTCGGAGTAGCTGGCGACGGCGAGCAGGACAACGAGGCTGGAGCCGCTCTGGTGGGAGTGCTCCCAGACGGCGGCCAGGTGCTCAAGGCCCATGGGTACCCCTCACGCCTTCGCCGGCGGCGGCTGTCACCACGGCCTCGAAGGCCTCGGCCTCGGCGAGGCGTTGCTCCCAGGTCTGGCGCCGGAGCTGGTCGAGGTCCTCGGCGAGCTCGATGTAGAAGGCCTGGCAGGTGCGGTCGGGCGAATGCTGCACCAGGGCGCAGATCATGGCCTCGGCGCCGGCGAGGAGGCCGAGCTGCCCGCGGTAGTGGGGACAGGCATCCTTGGCGCAGAAGTAGAGCGTGGCCGAGCCATCGACGACGCGTTCTTCGGCGACCGCCTCGCCGCGGCGGAGGCGGAGATGGACCAGGTTCAAGGCTGGCCCTCTGGGTGGGCCTTTTCGATCCCGAAGGCGAGATCGGCGGGGATTGCCGTGAGGGCGATGATCTGGCGGAGGAATCTCTTCGCGGGGCGGCGGACGCCGTTTTCCCAGCGGCACACCGTGGAGTGCCGGACCTTGGGATGGAGAAGCTCACCGAAGTCTCCCTGGCTGAGGCCTCGATCGAGCCGCCAGTGCCGCAGCCTTTCACCTAGCGCGGAGCAGGTTGTCATGCAGCGCACTGTAGGTGTCTGTATGGCAACCGTCAAGGGGTAAAGTGAAAAATTGTGCACTCTTCTGAGCTTGACTTTGCAAAATGGAACATTTATGATCCGTGCCATCATGGAGACTGATCCGTTCACAGGCCTTGGGAGGGCGCTGACCGAGCTTCGGATACGGGCGGGGTTCAAGACGAAGCTCGCGGCAGCGGAGAAGCTGGGCATCGACAAGGGACAGCTGTCGCGTTGGGAGCGCGGCCACAGGCGGCCGTCCCTGGAGATGCTGGGCCGGGTTCTGGCTGGTTACGGCGCCACGGTGGCGGACATGGCGGCCCTGCTCGGCGGGGAGGCTAAGGCCGAGACGAAGGCCGAGGATCGAGGGCCTACTGACGAGGAGCTGATCCGGTCGCTGACGGAGGCGATCCGCCGGGTCGAGGGGCGCCAGGTCGCGACCGAGGGCCGTCTCTTACGGCTCGAGGAGGATCTGGCCTAGGTCCGCAAGGCGAGATCGGCGGGGATTCCAGTGAGGGCAAGGATCTGGCCGAGGAATCTCCACGAGGGGCAGCGGACGTCGTTTTCCCAGCAGCACACGGTAGAAGGCCGGACGTTGGGATCGAGCAACTCCCCGAAGTCCTGCTGGCTGAGGCCCTGGTCGAGGCGCCAAGTGCGTAGCTGTTCACCGAACGTGGAATAGGTTGCCATGGAGCCACAATGTAGGGGAATGTTGAAGGGGTAGTCAAGATAAAAGGTGAAGACATGTGCACTTCTGGCGGCTTGACAGTGCCCTCCGCCACATTTAGGCTCTAGGTATGGAGATCGATCCGTTCGAAGGTCTTGGAAGATCGCTTGCCGAGCTCCGGAAGCGGGCTGGGTTCAAGCAGCAGAAAGATGCGGCGGAGGTGCTGGGGGTCGACAAGGGGCAGTTGTCGCGTTGGGAGCGCGACAAGCCGCGACCGTCGTTGGAGAACCTCACCCGTGTGCTGGCCGGCTATGGCGCCACGTTGACGGACCTGGCGGTTTTGATCTGCGGGGAGGAGAGATCAGAGCCGCCTGCTGAGCCGGAAGCCGAAGATCGCGGGCCTGACTACGAGGAACTGATCCGGACGCTTTCGGAGGCGATGCGCCGGATCGAGGGGCGGCAGAGAGCGACCGAGGGCCGGGTCTTGCGGCTCGAGGAGGAGCTGGGCGGATAGACCTCACGCGCCGGCCAGCCCTCACCCCCCCCGGCCCCCTCTCCCGCCACCCCGCCCGACCTCCCCGGGAAAGGGGGAGAAGAGATGGCCTTCACTCCTGGCGGAGTTTCATTGCGGCTTCGAGCTCGGCCATCTCCTCGATCAGCTCAGGCAGCTCGGGGGAGCGCGAGTCGGTGATCAAAAGCGCATAGGCACGTTCGTAGGCGAGCTGGGCGGCGGGAAGTTGCTGCAGCCTGCGGCAGAGACGTGCGCGCACCCACTCGCCCTTGCCGGCCAAGCGCTTGGAGGTGAGGCGACGATAGAAAGGCTCCAGGACCACCAGGGCCGATGATGCTGCCGAAAGCCGGCCCTCTGCAATGAGGGCCTCTAGCAGATTGTGGCCAGCTGAAGCGACAATTTCGAGGGATGCATTGGGCCCAAGCAGGTCGAGGGCAGCCTGGAAAGCGCAAAGCGATCGCGCTGGATCTCCCGCGTCCATATAGATGATCCCAATGTGGTTGTGATGCCGGGCCTCAGCATCGGAATCTCCGATCGACCTCTGAATTTCTATCGCGGTAGAGACATTCTGCACTGCGCTCTCAAATTTTCCGGTGTTTCGGCAAAGGCTTGCCGACACTTCGAGCAGACGGATTCTTGTCGGCGGGTCGGACGCTGGCTCTTTAGCCGCACGCTCCAGAGACCTTTCTGCTTCTTCGTAGCGGCCGGCAATTCTCAGCGCGTTGCCGTACTCGGTCCACGCGGCCGTCACCAAGTCGGCGGGCAACTCGCTACGCGTCTCTTCCGCGAGCACGACAGCCATGCTCGCAGCCCTAAGCATCGCCTCAATGTCGTGATAGCGAAGTGCGAACGCTGAATCCACCAGCTCACGCACTCTTTCAGCGTTCGCGCCTCGTTTGCGTCGCAGCTCCATCACCGCTCCTTCCGACGGAAATACCCCTATAAGTATATACGGGGAAGGAGCTGAAAACGTTTAACCCCCCGGCTGACCGTTCGGATCCCAGGAAGCGCCGCTATCGGTCGACGGGTCTTCCGGCGAACCGGGAGGCGGCGGCTGTTCGGCGGTGGTCTGCTTGTCGAATCCGAGCGCTAGGGCTGTGGCACGCACGAGGGCGCTCCCCAAGCCCGTGGAGAGGAACATGGCGAGAGCGAACGCAGTCAGATGATGCATCGGACACCTCCTTGAAAGCGGATACGCATTGTCGCGAAGCCAGGATGATTTTACGGCAACCGACGACGGCGACGGAAGCGAGACCCTGACAGGCCATGTGTCCTTCCGGGATTGCACGTTCGCGGCTACCAAGGGCAGGAAGGGCGGGGGCCTCTCAAAAGGAAAGGTGCTGCGAGGCAGGCGAGAAGGTGACGAGGAGGGCGCCATCCCACCCGGAACAGAGCTGAGATGCTGGACAGGAGGCATGCAGGTACGCCGGGCGAAGCTGGGATCTGCCGGCGTGGCTCTATCGCCTCAACTGCCCGCCTGGCGAATGCTCCGGATCTGCCGTGAGCGGGCGCACGACCTCGGCCCAGACTCTCACGCCGCGGATCTCTCCCACCAGCCGGCGCGCCTCCTCCTCGTCCACGCAGATCACCACGCCGAGCCCGTGGCTGTAGAGATCCTCGGCGAGCACGCCTGGCCTCTGGAGCGTCCATAGCCAGGGCAGTGCCCAACTGACCTGCTCGCAATCGGCAAGCTCGTTGGCCGTGGGCTTGAACCGCAACAAGACACCGCACGATCCGGTGTCTCCTAGAGCTCGCCGCACGACCTCGCCGAGGCTATGGATCTCCACGATCTGCCTCCGCCGGCGGCGGGTCCGCCGCCTCGCGAAGAGCGTGGACGGCCGGCTGCAGCCAGTCGTTGAGCGTGCATTCGATGACCGCCCGGACCTCCGCCGCGGGCCCCATGTTGTCTGCATCCAGGAGCAGGACCCTTTCCGCCACCGATTCCGGCAGGCTGGCGTGCACGCCCAGGAGCCGGTATACGAGCGCTTCCAACTCCGCGGCAATCGCCCGGAGCTGGTTCCTTGCCTCGTCGACGCCCTCCCCCCGATCAGACCGCATTCAATTCGGTCTCCTCCCGGGTCGCTTCGCGGATCACAGACGATCGGCTGGGGAGGTGCCAGGCCCCACGGGTTACCGCGACGCATGCAGGGCAACCGGTCAACAGGTGGCGAACGACCTCCAGCCGGTCCGTCTTGGAGACCTCGCCGCGCAGGAAGCGCAACAGGAGGTCCGGCTTCGGATGGTCGCGGCATTTCATGGCCGCAAAGGCTAAAGGGTGGGTAGCCGCCTTCCTAGAGCAGGTGAGCCATTTCGCGTGCAAACGGAGTCGCAGTCCGTGCACGGTGGACCAAAGGTGAAGAAATGGCGAAAGTGTAGGAAAATACGGCTTCCGATGTCACGGAAGCGCGGCGGAGCGCACTGTTCTTGGAAAAAGCGACTTCCTAAAAGGAGCCGACCATGCCGAAGAGTGGCCTGCCGGATCTCAGCATCGTCCTCACGTTCCTGCGCTCCGGCCAGGGCTGGAGCCAGCAGGATCTGGGAGCGGCGGCGGGCGTCTCTCCCAACCTCCTCAACGACTATGAACGCGGCCGTAAGGCGCTCCACCGTCCCCGGCTGGAGTACCTGATCGCGTTCATGGGTCTGCCGCCCGAGCGGATCGACGCCATGCTAGCTATCCTGGAAGAGAACCGCGCGGCGGCCCGGGCGCCGGCGGCTTCCGGCGACTCGTTCGCGCAGGCGCGGCGGCGCATCGACGAGGTCGCGGCTCTCGCCGGCAGACTGGCCACAAACTTCGGCAGATCGGTGCTGACACTGCTGACCTTTGAAGGCGAAGCCCTGGCTAGCCGGCAGCGCGCGGAGCTGCTTTGGGGCCGTCTCAAGAACCTGGATGAAAGGAAGCGGCGGCTCCTGGTGGAGAACGGCAAGGACTTCCGGAGCTGGGCACTCTGCGAGCGGGTGGCGGCCGAGAGCCGGGACTTGGCGGCGAACCAGCCTCAGAAGGCGCTCGAGCTGGCCGAGCTTGCGTTGCGCATCGCCAAGCTCGCTCCAGGGGAGGAGCTCTGGCGGCGGCGGCTCCAGGGTTACGCGCTGTTCCATGTTGCCAATGGTTATCGGGTTTGTCAGAAGGTGCCGGCGGCTGAGGTCGCGATTGCACGGGCCTTGAAGCTCTGGCAGGAGGGCGAGCCTGGCAATCCGGGGTTGCTCAACGAAGCGATTCCACTCTGGATCGAGGCGGTGCTACAGAAGGATCTACGTCACTTCCAGGAAGCTCTTAAGAGAATCGACGAAGCTCTCGCGATCGAACACGGCGAGCTTAGAGGGAAGATACTCCTTAGCAAATCGTCCATCTTTCAGAATCTTGGAGATCCAGAGGGTTCATCAGTGGCCCTGGCGGAAGCCGCGGCGTTGATCGATGCCGGTCGGGAGCCGAGGCTCGCATTCGGGCTGCGGTTCAATCTCATAGGGGATCTCTGCGACCTGGATCGCTTCGAAGAAGCCGCTTCCAAGCTCGATGTATTGCGGGAAGTGGCAGAGCAACTAGGGGAGTTAGACTTGACTCGCGTGGTGTGGTTGGACGGCAAAGTGGCGGCCGGACTTGAGCGAAGAACGGAAGCGGAGACCGCGTTCGAGCAAGTGCGTAGTGTCTTTCGTGCACGCGAGTTACCCTACGACTATGCCCTGGTCAGCCTGGATCTGGCACTCGTACTCCTGAAGGAAGGCCGATCCCGCGAGGTACGGACGATCACCGAGGAGATGCTCTGGATTTTCAAGGCCCAAGGCGTGGCCCGGGAGGCGTTGGCCGCGCTTCGTGTCTTCTGCGAGGCCGCTGGCCGGGAGGACGCCACGCCCGAGTTGGTACGGCGTGTGGCGCTCTTCCTCCGAAGGGTTCGGCTCGACCCCGACCTGAGGTTCGAGTTGGAAGGAAGAGCCGGAGCCAAATGACGGCTCCGGCCCCGATTCTTACTTGCCAGGTCCGGAAGCGCAGGCGCCTAGAGGATCGATACTGCACCCTGCCTTGGAGGTAGGGGCAGGATTGGTGCTGCAGGAGCCGAGTGGATCAACGCGGCATCCTGCTTTGGCGATCGGGAGAGGCTCCGCGGAGCAGCTACCGAGAGGATCAATGATGCATCCTGCTTTGTTGGTCCACAGGCTTCCCAGCACGTTCCAGAGTTGGTTCAAGAGGTCTTCTAAGTATCTGTCTGGCACACTCCGAGCGGCAGGTTCAAGCTTGGGCGCCGCGGCTGAGGTCCCGGAAAGGGCAGGAAGCAGGTTGATGAGAAGGACGAGGACAACAAGAGAGAACCTACGCATAGTGACTCCTTCGACAGGCGAGCTCTCGCGTGCAGGCCACCATGGCCGCCCTGGCATGCCCGTCCGTAAGGATGGTGCCCCGACCGAGGTGAGGAAGGCCAGCGTAGAGCGGTACCACAGCACCTTTCAGGTGAGGAGAGGAAGATGAAGCGAGGCTGGGGTAATGAGGAAGGGGCGAGGCTGACAATGGTGCTGCTGCGTTTTCTCCGAAATTGGGACCAGACAGATCTCGCCCAAGCTTCGGGCCGGGGGCAGTCCCAGATCTCGGCCTACCACCACGGCGAGGCGGCCGTGCCCCGCGAAGTGCTGGAGAAGATTGCCTCGGCGGCGGATTTCCCCTCTCACCTGCTCGATGCCGTCCTTTGGGAGCTGCGCTCTTTCCTGGTGGCCGCGCGGGGACGATCCCGCGCCGATCGTGTCCTGTCTGAGGGGTCCACGGGCGAGTTGATCGCATTGATCCGCATGGCCGCGGACATAGTCCTGGAGCCTCTCGATCGGCAGGCTTCTGCTCGCGTGGTATTGCCCGTCGAACGCGAGGAAGCGGCCGAACTCTGGAAACGCCTTGAACCGCTGACGGCGGAAGAACGGCTGCTGCTGGTAGAGGAGGCCGAGGAGTACCGGAACTGGGCGTTGTGCGAACGGGTGGCGGCCGAGAGCCTCGAATGGGCCGGCAACCAGCCTCAACAAGCGCTGGGGTTGGCAGAGTTGGCGTTACGCATCGCTGAGTTGACTCCGGGAAAGCCGACTTGGCGCCTCCGCCTTCGGGGCTATGCGCTGTTCCACATTGCGAACAGCTATCGGGTCTGCCAGAAAATGGGGTCAGCTGAGGCCGCCTTGCTGCAAGCTATACAGCTCTGGCAAGAGGGTAATCCCGGGGATCCGGGTTTGCTCAACCAAGCCGTGCCCTTCTGGATTGAAGCGGCCTTCCGAAAGGATCAGCGGCAATTTCCAGAAGCTCTGATGAGAATCAACGAGGCCCTGGCCATAGATCAGGGCGAACTCAGAGCGAAATTGCTCCTGAGCAAGTCGTCCATCTTTCAGAATCTCGGTGATCGAAGGGGATCGGCGGCGGCTCTTGCCGAAGCGGCACCGTTGATCGACGTAGATCGGGAGCCCCGACTCGCGTTCGGGATCCGGTTCAACCTTGTCGGCGACCTTTGCGACCTGAAACGATTCAAAGAGGCTGCCCCGAAGCTCCCGGCGGTGCGGGAACTGGCGGAGCGCCTGGGCGAAGAACTCGACCTCACCCGGGTAGCCTGGCTGGAAGGCAAGGTTGCCGCTGGCCTCGGGAAGAGCGCGGAGGCGGAGGCCGCGTTCGAGCAGGCGCGGGGTGTCTTCCGGGCGCGCGAGCTGGCCTACGACTATGCCCTGGTCAGCCTGGACCTGTCGCTCGTGCTCCTGAAGGAAGGCCGCTCCAGCGAGGTGCGGACGGTCGCCGAGGAGATGCTCTGGATCTTCAAGGACCAGGGGGTTGCCCGGGAGGCGCTGGCCGCGCTCCGGATTTTCTGCGAGGCCGCCCATCGGGAGGCCGCCACGGTCGAGCTGATGCGGCAGGTCGCCACGTTCCTGCGGCGGGTTCAGCTCGATCCGGAGTTGAGGTTCGAGGCCGCTGGCTCTTAGAGCACCTTGACCACGGCCGCTCATGAGGTCCTACGTTGAGCTCAGTTCGGCTTCCGCGCTCTCGGGCTATAAGCGCCACCGCGCTCCATGTCCCGCAGCTCGGTTGATTTACGCCGACGTACCAGCGGGTGTAAAATCTGCGGACATGGCACGTCGGGGGTTTTTCGCAGAGCTTGCCCACCAGGGTCGAGTAGCTGCTCGGGAGCGCGAGCGTGCTCAGCGAGTCGCCGTTCGAGAACATGCAGCGGCGATTCGCCGGGCCGAGCAGGCACAACGAGCAGCCGAACGCTTTCAGGTGCAACTCTCTCGCGCGACTACGGCGGAACGCAAGCGGCTGGAAAAGGAGGCGCGCGAGGCGCATATCGCCGCTATGGAGGCGAAGGTCGAAGAGCGAAATTTCAAGCTCGTAGAGGTTTACGCCGAGATCGACTCGCTTCTGGCAGCCACTCTCGACCTAGATGACTACGTGGACTTGGAAACGCTCCGCGTCGTCGTGAACCACCCACCGTTCGATCGACCGGAGCTCGAAGTGCCCGTCCCGAAGCCAGGCTCAATCGCCGATCCGCCGCAGCCGAGCTTCGTGGCGCCCGATGAGCCTACAGGTCTCTTCAGGCTGCTCCGCAAGAGAAAGCACATCTCGGCCGTCGCGAAGGCACAAGAGGCCCACAAGGAAGCTCTTGCGGAATGGCAGGCGAAGTGCGAAGAGTTGCAGGTGCGCCTCAACGCAGCCCTGGAAGCGCACACTCACGCCGAAGCTCGGCGAGTCGCTGCCTTGAAGGCTGAGCGAGCCCGATACGCCAAGGAGTGCGCAGCCCGCGAAGCCGAGGCCACCGAACGCAACAAGCAGCTTGACGAGCTGATCGTGAACCTGGGCTACGGCACAGTCGAGGCGGTGCAGGAGTACGTCGCGATCGTGCTCTCGAACTCTGTATACCCGGAGCACTTCGCGGTAACGTATGAGTTCGAGTTCGAGCCGTCCTCGGCAGAACTGCGGCTACGCGTTCTCGTGCCTGGACCGGAGAAAGTTCCCGAGGTCAAGGCGTACAAATACACAAAGTCGACGGACGAGATCACCACGATACCGCTGTCGCAAAAAGTCTGTCGTGACCGCTACGCGAGCGCCGTTCATCAGGTGGCGCTGCGCTCCATCCACGAGGTCTTTGAGTCCGACCGCCGCGGTCTCATCAAGACGATCTCGTTGACGGTCGGCACTGACACCATCGACCCGGCAACAGGCCGACAGACGTATGTCCCGTTCGTAGTTGTCGGAGCCGAACGTGAGTCGTTCATCGAGTTCAACTTGTCGGCCGTCATTCCGGCACTCACTTTGGACCGTCTCGGCGCAGCGGTCTCAAAGAACCCGTACGGCCTTGTCGCCGCCGAGACCTCGGGTGTGCGGCGCTCATGAACGAGCGGAACCGCCTGATCTTCAATCCGCCGCCTGGTTGGCCTAAGCCGCCCAGCGGTTGGACTCCGCCGAAAGGGTGGACCCCCGACCCGTCCTGGCCCGAGCCGCCGCCGGGCTGGCAGCTCTGGATCGCAGAAGGTGACGCCGCGGATGGCGGCCACCCTTATGGCGGCCCAGACGCCCCCCCGCCTCGCCTTGCCCAGCAACCGACACGTAATTCCGAAGCGGCTCCGCCCACGAACGTTGATCAGCGCATCGCTTTCCTCGAAGCTGAGAATGCTGCCTTGCGCGCGCGCTTGGAGGTTGCAGGCACTGACGCGAACGACATCGTTCTTCTCGACGACGAACGCGTCCTTCAGGAAGTAGGCATATATCGCTACCACCATCCTCTCGAGAACGCCGTTGCGTACAAAGATCGCCTTGATGAACTCGCGACGCGCATTGCGGAGATGGTGAAGGCCGACAGGGCTATTGAGAAGTCGAACATGTTCACCTTCGATGGGTCCTTGGCGAAGGGCCGCAGGATGACCAAGGACTTGGCGAACCTGATGCTCCGTGCCTTCAACGCCGAAGCCGACAACGCGGTTCGATCGCTCCGGGTCGGCAACGTCGTGACTGCCAAGAAGCGCCTTGAAGCGTCTCGAACGGCGATCGCCAATCTCGGCAAGATGATGGAAATGCGTATCAGCGATCTCTTCTATGCGCTGCGTATAGAAGAGATCGAGCTCACAGCTGATTACTTGATGAAAAAGCAGGAGGAGCGGGAGGCGGCGCGCGAGGAACGCGAGAGGTTGCGGGAAGAGCGTAAGGTCGCTCTAGAGCTCGCTGCCGAGCGAGAGCAACTTGACAAAGAACGAAAGCATCTTGTGACAGCTCTCGAAAGGCTCCAAGCAATCGGCGGCACCGATCCGGAACTTGAGAGTAGGCTAGCCGAACTGGACGGTGCGATCGCAAAGAATGACTATCGTACTGCCAACATTCGAGCGGGTTACGTGTATGTGATCTCGAATCGTGGTGCTTTCGGCGACCACGTCGTCAAGATCGGTCTCACCCGGCGCCTCGATCCACTGGATCGCATCAACGAACTTGGGGACGCATCGGTTCCATTCCGCTTCGACGTGCATGCTCTTTTCTTCTCGGAGGACGCGGTAACTCTCGAGAACGAGCTTCACCAGCACTTCGCAGGTCGTCGCATGAACTGGGCCAATATGCGCAGGGAGTTTTTCTTCGCTACGCCGGCCGAGGTGAGAACGGTACTCGCTGAGAAGGTGGGAAACCTACTCGAGTTCACAGAGCGCGCCGAGTCGATCGAGTATCTGCAGAGTGTTCACTACTGGCCTGGCATAGTCCAGCTCCCCGGCTCACATAGCGCCTAGGCCAACTCTACCGGCGGCTCGAAAGCCAGGAACTCGCGCATCTCGCGTTTCCCAGCCTGCACCAGCGGCGGCGGGCGAGATCTATCTGATGACCTAGGGCGAGGCGGCGCCTTTCTCTCACCTGTCTCTTGGACCTACTCCTCGCCGCAGCGAGCAGGTTCGCGGGAAATTGCCTCGGCGTGTCCGTCTAATCACCTCAAAGGAGGTCTGGCACAGCTACTTGCTGGCGGGCCTCGATAGGATCTTGATACCACAAGGAGGGACTATGCTGACGCAGTACGTGGGCCTGACCTCCCAAACCGTTAGGGTGGACCTCGCTTCCCTTACTCGAGTCGCCGGAGCACTACAGAAGCAGATAAGCCGCGACTTCGCTCCAGCCTGGGAGGTTAAGGCGGTCGTCAGCGCGTTTGCCTCGCTCAACGATTTGCCGTTGGGCTACTGGCCCATCGTCATCAAAGATAACATCAACTTCCAGGGTGCAGCCGGCATCCACTTGGATAAGGACGGCCAGCCCTTCGCCCTTGTCCAATACAGCAATCGCTGGTCCCTGACCGCCTCCCACGAACTCGCCGAGATGCTCGCGGACCCCTTCGGCAACCGGCTGGTAGCGGGGGATGGCATAGAGGCCTACGAAGAACTCAAGGGCCGTGATGCGCGGGTTGAGTACCTTGTGGAGGTTTGCGACCCCTCAGAGGCGGAACAGTTTGGCTACACGGTAAACGGAGAGCTTGTTTCGGACTTCTATACTCCACGCTACTTCGACCCCGTCGTGGGCCAGGGGGTTCAGTACAGCTTCACGGGAGCCATCACCGAGCCGCGCCAGATTCTTGAAGGGGGGTATCTCGCTTGGCACGATCCAGTTGACGATCATTGGTACAGGGGGCAGCGTTTCGACGGTCCACTCGTAATCGAGGACCTGGGTATCTTCAGCGCTGCGGTCAGGAGCCTCCGTGCCGAGGTTGACAAGCGCACCTTCCGCGCCGACATGATGAGGTCCTTGCCCGAGGAGAGCCCAATGCTCGTAGCGGCCCACAGGCACCTCATCATGGGGGCCACAGCAAGGTCAGCGAAGGCTGATGCGCTGCAGGCTCAGATCGACTCAATTGTCGTCACCGCAGCTGGAGGCACCGGTAACGATGATGCAGACGGTGGAGACACCAACGGAGGGTAGAGCATGATGCTGTACAATGGCGAAGGAGGTGCCCCATGCCCGACGACACAACAAAGACGGCGCAGGAGGAAAGGGCGGCAAGGCTCCAAGCAGCCATTGACGAGCTGGACAAGCCACCCTCTGATGTCAACACGGTCCCCCAGAAGCGCCGAACCATTCGAGAGTGGGTCGAACAGCGGGGAGAGGAGCTTCGTCACAAGACTGGCGAAGCCTGCGATAAGCCGCCCGAGGATGCCTCTTAGCCCGAGGATGGCGCTGCGCGGCCTCGGACCGCTCCTCTCTCGTTCAGAAAACTAGCCGGCTGCTCCCTCTGCCGGCTCTTAAGGAGGGATTGCGTATGCCCACGACCTTCCCGCCCCCCGGTGTGGTGATCCTCCAGGAGGAGACGCTCAAACCAAAGCGCTCGGCGGCTGCCAAGAAACGCCTTTTGACAGCGGCCGCTGGAGCGGCGTCGGTGCCTGCCACGTACCGAGTGGTCACAACGGCCGAAATCGATGCTTATGAGCAACCGAAAGGGCTCGCCGAGGTTCTCGCGGCAAAAAAGAAGAAGCCCACAGGGGATGCCTTCGCGGGCACATCGCGTAAGGCTGCCAAGATCGCCCTCTCGTCAGCGCAGCTGGAGACATTCAAAAGCCTTGCAGACCTCCACAAGACGCTGCCGTCGGAGAAGAAGATGGAAGCGCTGCAGATCACCACGGCGTCCACCAGCGGTCGCGTCGCCGAGGAGAACCGCAACGTCGCCGTTCGCGCCTTCCTATACGCCGCGAGCCGCGAGGACGACAACGACTTTCACTTGATCATCGGCTTGGCGGCAGACGCGAATGAGGAGCTGTACATGAACGTCGAGGTTTCGGGCCTGCCTCCCAAGGCTTCGTCATCCTTCAAGACGCTCGAGGCCGCTAGGCAGGCCTACAAGGATTTCTTCGGGAAGAAGATTCCGGGCATGAGCTACGATTTTTACGACCCGCCGATCCCGGTCGATATAGAGGGCTCCCTCTTCTTCGACGTCAATCATCTCACGGGCGGACGGCCAGGACCGCAGAGCCTCCGCGACCACATTCCCACTGTCTGGGAGATCCACCCAATCTCCCGGATTGAGTTCGAGCCGTAGAGCAGCGCATGGGTTCTCGCGGAAAGAGTCCCCGCGGCCCGTCGCCGAAGCGGCGGCGCCGGGGACTGCCTCCGCCGGAGTCAGTGGTTGCCGAGGATGAACTCTTGAGCCCCAGCGGCTCGCGGTACCGGGTGCTTACATCGACGGAACGGGATGCCTATGAGCAAAACAATCCCGGCGAGGAGAAAAAGCAATCGCCCGACTCAGATCGCAAGCCTTGACCGTTACCCGATCGTCGTACTTGACGTAATTAGGTGCGCTTGAAGCGACTGATGGCGCCACCCCGTTCTAACCGTTAGCCTGTTCCTTGCGCTCCTCAGTACCTGGAAACACAAGGTGCGTCTCAAGCTCCAATGCTCTTGGCCTTGTGGATAGATCGTCTTTCGAGAGGCGCAGTGGCCCGCCGGAACTAATCCAGGATACGCGGGTACCGACGGCGTTGAGCTTGGTTGCGGGCATCGTCGGACACCAGGTCCAGATCGCTTGAGGAGTGATTCCTATCTCGAACCTGTACCAGAAGCTCGGGGTGGCCAACTCGCCTGCGCGGAGTTGGCCGGCGATGCGCGCGAGCCTGGGATCTTTTGCTAGCCATAGCTTCTGGACAAGGGCGAAGCCCAACTGGGATCGATGGGTGATCTTCGGGATCGGTCCGCTGATCTCCGTCAATGTGCGGTAGATCTGATCCCTGTTCCCGTTGATCGGCGCAAAGGTCCCGTCATTCTTATTGACCCGACAGCCAGCCGCCACGATGCCCAAGGGTGTATAGCAATGCTGACACCAGGACATATCGTGGAACAGCCACTCCTCCAGCGCATGGGCCAGGCTCGATCTGCTGCCCTTGGTGGCGAGGAGGGCGGCGCCGATCGCGCCGTAATAGAGCTGGGCGTGGCTCGTGGTTCGCTCTTCCGTGCGTCCTGTTCGTGCGTTCGGCCCCGGCCAGACCGCGTAGAGCCCGCAGCCAGAGGGGCTTGTCTGCGCCTTTAAAAGGGCCAGGAGTACCTTTTCGGCCTGGCTCTTCTCGGAACCCTTGGCTGCGATAAACCTCACGACGGCGCCCAGCATCACGCGATTGACGGTGGTCCTGGGGGCCTCCACATACGTGATCGATCCTCCCCGGGACCAGGAGTGCAACTGCTCTAGGTCGAACTGTTCGATTCCGCCCATGGGTTTTCGTTCCTCTCGCACAGACGGCGGGTGAGGTCCTCGTTGGCCTGGGTGAGGGCCGCCAGCTTCGCCTGGATCTGGGCCTCCAGGGCGGCCAGCTCGGCCTTGTGGCGCCGCTCGCGCTCTTCGGAGAGGGCCTGCAGGGCCTCCCGCTCGCGCTGATAGGCCTCCTGGCGCAGGGCGTGGCCTTCCTCGAGGATGCGGACGTCGAGCTGGAGCTGCTCCTGGCGCTTCTCCTGGCGGCGCTGGAGCCAGCGGCGGAGGATTTCCAGGAAGGCGGCGCTGCCTCCGAGGGCGGCCAGGCCGGTGATGGTGCGGTCGACGAGGTCGCTCATGCGCGAGGCCCGCGAGATCTTCAGGCGATAGCCGGAGCTGAGCGAGAGACTGACTTGCATTACGGCCTCCTGTGAAAAGGCCCGCCCGGCGCCAAGGGCGGCGCCGGGCGGGTGGGT
>JBKKAU010000058.1:0-6579 GCA_046714475.1 Thermoanaerobaculia bacterium | reverse complement strand
GCGGGCGCGGCCGGTCCGTGGGCAACTCGAGCCGTGCCGGCGCACCGGCGAGGCGCTCCCGCCACCAGGCCACCTCCCGCTCTAGCCGCTCCCCGGTGAGCCAGCTCCGCTGCCAGACCGCGAAGTCGGCGTACTGCACCGGCAGTTCGTCCAGAGGAGAGGGCAGGGCACCGGAGAAGGCCGTGTAGAGGACCGCGGCTTCGCGCACCAGGATACTCAGGGACCAGCCGTCGGCCGCGATGTGATGCAGCACGAGAAGCAGGGCGTGCTCGTCCGCCGCCAGCTGCACGAGCAGTGCGCGCCAGAGCGGTCCGCGCCCCAGGTCGAACGGCAGGCGGGCCGCGACGGCGGCGAGCCGCTCCAACTCCCCGGCGCGCGCCCTCGAAGAAAGGGCGCGGAGATCCACGCGCAGGAAGGGAATGGTAAACGCCGCCTCCACGACCTGAATGGGCGCGCCGTCCGCCTCGGCGAAGCGGGTGCGCAGCATCTCGTGCCGGCGCGCCACCTCTGCGAGGGCCCTGGCCAGCACGGCCGGCGCCAGAGGACCGTCGACGCGCAGAGCGGTGGGAAGATTGTAAAGGGCGCTCCCCGGCGCCAGACGATCGAGGAACCAGAGCCTCTCCTGAGCAAAGGAGAGGGGCGTCGCTCCTTCGCGAGGGACCGACACGAGCGGTGGCACGGCGGCGCGTATCTCCCCCCGTGCCGCGGAGATCCGCGCCGCCAGGGCGGCCAGCGTGGGCTCTTCGAACAGGGCGCGCACTGGGAACTCCACCCCGAACGCCTCACGCACCCGGGACAGCACGCGCATAGCCAGGAGCGAGTGCCCTCCCAGATCGAAGAAACCGTCCTCCGGGCCGACCCGCTCCACGCCCAGGAGGTCGCCCCAGATCCCGGCGAGGATCTCCTCCACCGGCGTGCGCGGCGCTCCGGCCCCATCCGGTTCCGGCCGCCCCGCCGCCTGTTCCACCGCGGAGAGTGCGGCCAGCGCACGGCGGTCCACCTTGCTGCCGGCCGTGCGCGGCAGGGCGGGCACGAACGCCCAGGCCGCCGGAACCATGGCCTCGGGAAGCCGTTCGCGCAACCAGGCCCGCAATCCGGCCGCAGACGGCTCGCTCCCCTCGGCTGGCACCACGCAGGCAACCAGCCGGAGCGCCTCGCCGGAGCCACGGGCCACCACGGCCGCCTGCTGTACGCCGGGGTGGTGGGCCAGCGCCGCCTCGATCTCGGCGGGTTCCACCCGAACGCCGCGCACCTTGAGCTGCAGGTCGGCCCGGCCAAGGAATTCCAAGTCCCCTCCGGGAAGCCGGCGGGCCAGGTCGCCGGTCCGGTAGAGGCGCGCGCCGGGCTCCACGGAGAAGGAATCGGGCAGGAAGCGCTCGGCCGTCAGGTCCGGCCGGCCGAGATAGCCCCGCGCCACCGAAGGGCCGCCGATCAGCAACTCGCCTACCGCGCCCCGCAACGCTAGATCCAGGGCGCCGTCAGCCAGCCAGACACGGGCGTGCGCCAGGGCACGGCCGATCGGCACCGCGGTCAGGGGTTCCTGGAGGACGCCGGCTGCCGGCTCCCAGACCGTGCTGGTAATCGTGGTCTCGGTGAGGCCGTAGCCGTTGAGGAAGGTCACGCCCTCGCCGGCTCGGCGATGCCACGCGGCAAGCCGGTCCGGGCGCACGGTCTCGCTGCCCACCATCGCCAGGCGGAGACAGGACGGCGGGTCTCCCACCGCTCCCTCCTCCATCGCTGCCACCCAGACGTGCCAGAACGAGGCTGGCAGGTTGACCGCGGTGACGCCGCGCTCCTCGAGGAAGCGGGCGAAGGTCGGGAGCGATCCGGCGAGCCCGTCCGGCGGCACTATGACTGCGGCGCCGGCCAGGAGCGTCGGGAAGACCTCCTCCGCAGACACGTCAAAGGCAATGGATCTGAAGTGGAGCATCCGGTCCTCGGGCGTCAGCCCGAAGCGCACGACCATCGCCTCGCCATGAGCGGCCAGGGCGCCGTGGGAGACCACGACCCCCTTAGGGCGGCCGGTCGAGCCTGAGGTATAGAGCACATAGGCCGCTCCTTCCAGCGGCGGGTCCGGCAGGCTCCACTCCTCGCCCTCAGTGACCAGGTCCAGGTCCTCCAGGCAGAGAGCCGGACCGGCGGCGAGCGGGAGCAGCGAGCGGTGGGTCAGCCGAAACACGGCACCGGAATCCTCCAGCACCTGCGCCAAGCGCTCGCGTGGCTGGGCCGGATCGAGCGGCACGTACGTCCCTCCGGCGTGCAGGATGCCCAGGAGAGCCACGATGCGGTCCGCTCCAGCGCCGAGACAGAGGGCCACCCTGACCTCCGGCCTGACTCCCAGGTCGCGGAGCCGGCGGGCGAGGCGACGGGCCTGCCGGTCGAGGTCGCCGTACGTGAAAACCGCATCCGCGGCCTCGAGGACCGCCGGCGCCTCAGGGACCAGCCCGGCACGCCGCGTCACCAGGACGTGTACCGGCTCCGCCGCCCCCCGTCCCGGTCCGGCCTCGGCGAGGAGTTGCTCGCGCTCGGCTGCGGAGAGAAGCGGTACCAACGACAAGGGCGTGTCCGGAGCGCCGGCCACAGCGGTCAGCAGCCGCTCGAACGCCGCGGCGAGGCGGTCCACGGTGACGGATTCAAACAGGCCGGCGTCGTACTCCAGGAGCCCGGCGAGACCACCATTCGGCACCGGCTCCAGGCCCAGGCTCAGGTCGGTCTTGACCACGACCGGGCCAGGGTCGAACGGCCGCAGGGTCAGGTCTCCCAAGCGAGGTGCGCTCCGCGGCGCGGCCTCAAAGGCGAAAAGGACCTGAAACAGGGGGGTGCGGCCCAGGAGACGCTCGGGCGCCAGGGCCTGTACGAGACGTTCGAAGGGGAGGTCCTGGTGGGCATAGGCCGCCAGCGCCGTCTCGCGGCACCGTGCCACGGCCACGCGGAAGGACGGGTCCCCCTCCAGATCGCCACGCAGCACCAGAGTGTTCACGAAGAACCCGACTAGTCCTTCGATCTCCACCCGTCCGCGGTTGGCCACCGGGACTCCCACGGGCACGTCGGTGGTGCCACAGACGCGGCTCAGCAGGGCCAGGAACGCCGCGAGGAGCGTCATGAACTGGGTGGCGCCCTCGCGGCGGGAGAGGTCCGCGAGGGCGGACGACACGCCGGCAGGAAGCAGCAGAGGGCGGCGCTCGCCGCGCTGCCCTGCTACCGAGGTGCGCGCCCGGTCAAACGGCAGCCGCAACTCGGCCGGGGCCCCGGCGAGCCGCTCCCGCCACCACTCCGTTTCCCGCTCCAGCACCGCTCCGGTCAGCCACTCGCGCTGCCAGACCGCGAAGTCGGCGTATTGCACAAGGAGGGGCGGGAGCGCCGCCAACCGACCCTGGACCGCGGCGGCGTACAGCTCTCCGAGTTCGCGCACCAGCACCGCGACGGACCCGCCATCGGCGGCAATGTGGTGCAGGGTGACCAGGAGGGCTCCCTCGTGCTCGGTCACGCGAACGGCTGTCACCCGCATCATCGGCCCCCCCGCCAAGTCGAACGGCCGGCGGGCCTCAGCCCGTGCCAGGCGCAGCAACTCGTCCTCGCGACGGGAATCCGGCAATGCCTCCAGATGGACCGCCGGCACCTCCGGCATCCCCAGGCATGCCGCGGGCGCGATCACCTGCACCGGCCGTCCCCCCACCCCGGCAAAGGTGGTGCGCAGGACCTCGTGCCGTGCCACGAGCCCCGAGACGGCACGCCGCAAGGCGTTCAGGTCGAGCGGGCCACTCCAGCGCAGGGCCACCGGGACGTTGTAGAGCGGTCTGTCCGGCTCCAGGCGGTCGAGGAACCAGAGCCGCTCCTGCGCGAAAGAGAGCGGGACCTCTGCGCTCCGCGGTACGGGCCGCAACGGCGGTGGAGGAGCCGCACCTCCCCGACGCAGCTCCTCCACCCGGCAAGCCAAAGCCGCCACGGTAGGGTTCTCGAAGACCTCGCGGAGCGGCAGGTCCACCCCCAAGGTCTGGCCGGCCCGCGCGGCGAGCCGCGGGACCAACAGGGAGTGACCGCCGAGCGCGAAGAAGTCCGCCTCGCGGTCGACCCGTACTACTCCAAGGAGCTCGGTGAACAGACCGGCCAACAGCTCCTCCAACGGGGTCCGCGGCGGATGCCCGGCGTCGGCGGTGTCGGCGACCTGCTCAGACGCCAACGCCGCCAGGTCGCGGCGGTCCACCTTACCGTTGGGCGTCAGCGGGAAGGCGTCCAAGGTCACGAAGGCGGATGGCACCATGTGCTCCGGCAGCCGCGCGTGCAGATGCTCCCGCAGCTCCCCGGCCGGCGCCTCTCCCACCAGGTAGGCCACCAACCGGCGGCCGCTCCCCTCCCCCAGGGCCAGGACGATGGCCTGCCGCACCCCGGGATGGCTCTCCAAGGCGGTTTCGATCTCCCCCAGCTCGATGCGGAAGCCGCGGATCTTGACCTGATGGTCGATACGGCCCAGGAAGTCGATGTCGCCGTCCGGCAGCCAGCGCACCAGGTCGCCGGTGCGGTACATCCGCGCTCCGGGCTCGTCCACGAACGGGTCCGGCACGAACTTCTCGGCTGTCATGTCCTGCCGGTGCGCGTAGCCGCGCGCCAGACCGACGCCCGCCACGTACAGCTCGCCGGTCACCCCCACCGCCGCCGGCCTCTGCTCCCGGTCGAGGATGTAGATGCGCGTGTTGTCGATCGCCCGGCCAATGGTCGGAATGCCCGGGATGCCGCTCTCCCAGCCTCTCGGCGGCACCTCGACCACGGTGCAGGTGACCGAGTACTCGGCCGGGCCGTAGTGGTTCATCAGCCGGAACCCGACCTCCGGGTCCGGGCCGCGGTGCAACCGGTCGCCGCCGATGATCAGCGCCCGCACCCGGAGGTCCAGACCCGCGGGGACTCTCTCTTCCAGGACGCCCTCGGCGAGCGGTGTCATCAGATAGGCCAGGGTGATCCCCTGCTCGGCCCACCAGCGGATCATCCCAGGGGAGGAGAGCCGCGTCTCCTCGTGCGGGATGTGGAGGCTGGCGCCGCCGCAGAGGTAGGGCCAGAGCTCCCAGATCGAGGCGTCGAAGGCCGGGCTCGCGATCTGCGTGCCGCGGTCGCTGGGCTTGACCTCGTAGAGGTCCTGGTGCCAGCGCACCAGGTTCATCAGTCCGGCGTGCGGGATCTCCACCCCCTTGGGCTTGCCCGTGGATCCCGAGGTATAGACGACGTAGGCCAGGTTCTCCGGCGCCACACCGCTCTCCGGCGCCGCCGACTCATCGCCGGCGATCTCATCCCATTCCGCATCCAGCCGGATCACCCGCGCGCCGGTCTCCGGCAGCAGCGGCGCAAAGCGCTCCTGGGTCAGCAGCACCGCCGCCCCGGCGTCGGCCAGCAGGAAGGCCAGGCGCTCCCGTGGATAGGCCGGGTCGAGGGTGACGTAGACGCCTCCGGCCTTGACCGCGCCCAGGATCGCGACCGCCCGCTCCAGGTCGCGCTCCATGCAGACCGCGACGCGCACCTCGGGCCCCACCCCCAGCCCGCATAGGTGGTGGGCCAGGCGGTTGCTCCGCGCCTCGAGCTCGCCATAGGTCAGGCGACGGCCCTGCGCGTCCGCCATAGCGGTGGCCCGAGGTCGGTGCCAAGCGTGCCAGGCGAACAGCTCGTGGACCATCGGTATCTGGGGACAGGGCTTGGCGGTGTCGTTCCATTCGACCAGCACCTGCTGGCGCTCCGGCGTGGGCAGCAGCGGCAGGTCCTCGACCGGCCGTTCCGGATCGGCGACGGCCGCCGCCAGCAGCGTCGAGAACCGCTCGCCCAGCCGCGCCACGGTCGCGGCGTCGAACAGGTCGACGCTGTACTCGAAATCGCCGAGGACCTCCTCACCCGCCTCGGCCAAGGCCAGGGAGAGGTCGAACTTGGCCGTGCGCGACGGCAGGGGCAGACTCCGCACCTCCAGGCCCGGCATGGCGACCCCGCCTCCCACCGGCGCGTTCTGTAGTGCGAAGACCACCTGAAACAGCGGCGACCTCCCCAGGTCCCGCTCCGGCGCCAGCTCCTCGACCAGCTTCTCGAAAGGGAGGTCCTGGTGGGCATAGGCGCCCAGCGCCGTCTCCCGGGTCCGGCCGAGCACCTCCCTCACGGTCGGCGCGCCCGACAGGTCGGCCCGCAGCACCAGGGTATTGACGAAGAACCCGATCAGCGGCTCCACCTCCGGGCGGGTACGGCCGGCGATGGGCGAGCCAACCACCAGGCCCTCGGTCCTGGCGTGACGGGCGAGCAAGACCTGGAACAGGCCGAGCAGCGTCATGAACAGCGTGGTGCCCTCGCGCCGGCCCAGGGCCGAGAGGGTCTGGGCCAACGCGGACGGCAGCCGCACCGGAACGCTTCCGCCCCGCGGCGACAGGACCACCGGCCGCGGCCGGTCGGTGGGCAGCTCCAGGACCGCCGGCGCCCCCGCCAGGCTCTCGCGCCACCAGGCGAGATGCCGGTCCAGCACGCCCTGCCCCGACCCGTGCCGCTGCCAGACCGCGAAGTCGGCGTACTGCACCGGCAGATCCGGCAACGGCCGGTCCGTGTAGAGCGCCTCTACCT
>JBKKAU010000057.1:0-2879 GCA_046714475.1 Thermoanaerobaculia bacterium | reverse complement strand
AATTCATCCACCCGGCTCTGGCCCCCCCCCCCCGGGGCGCCCCGCGGCGGGCGGCCCCCCCGGGACTTCTCAGGCGATCTTCTGCCCGCAATCCGGGCAGAACTTGGGGCTGCCCTGGACCTCGGTGCCGCAACCGTGGCAGGTCTTCTTCTGCGCGGTGGGGGTGCCGCACTCGGGGCAGAACTTGGCGCCTTCGGTCTTGGCGCCGCAGCTGCGGCAGGCGGCGCCGCTGACCTGGCCGATGTCGCGCGCCTTGAGCCAGTCGACGGAGCGCGCTTTTTCAAACGCCTGCTCGCGGGCGGCGTCGGCCTGGGCGGCGGCGATCTCCTCGTCGAGATCGGGGGCGCAGGTCTCGCAGAGCAGCGCCTTCTTGTTGAAGCAGACCGGCTCGCAGACCCACTGGCCGCAACGCGTGCACTGCTTGAAGAGCGGCCGGATCTCTTCGACCGCCTCGCGCAGGGCCGCGTCATGGGCCGGCCCGCCGATGGCGCGCTGGATCTCGTAGGCGCTGTCGGCCGCGCGGCCGAAGATGCCGCCGAGGAGGCTCCCCGCCGCCTGCAGGGCCGAATTGGCCATGCCGATCTTGGAGGACTTGAAGGTCGACATGTAGCCGTTGCCGCACTTCTCGCAATAGAACTTGAACTGATACCCCTTGTCGGTCGAGAGGTCCTCGTAATTCCCGGTGAACTCGATACGCGCCATGGTGTTCCCTTTTGGATCGACGTTTGAGCTGCCGCGCGGCGGTCCCCCATCGGGCTCATGCCCGGAGGGGGACTCCATGCTGCGCTACGAAGCTTTTGCGGGAAAGGATGGTAGCACGGGCTGAGCGGCCGGTCCGCCGCGCCTGCCTCTTCCCTCTCTCCCCGGGTCCAGAGACCTACCGCAGCTCCGCCTCCTCCAGCCCGGCCAGGTAGAGGGCGTTCCAGAGCAGCTTGAAGGTGCGGTGGGGCTGGGCGCGGTGCTGGGGGCGGAAGCCGATCAGGATCACGCGGCCTTTGCCGACTTTGAAGTCGACCACCGCCGCCCGCTTCTCCAGACGGTCTCCACCTTTCAGATAGCCGCTGACCAGGATGTCCTTTTCGTCCTCCGGATAGGAGGCCACCACCCGGCGCTCGTAGCGCGCGTCGGTGGGGCTGGTCTGGAAGGCCGGCGAGTCGGCGAAGTAGGCGGCCTCCTCGGCGAAGAGGCCGTGGCTCAGCGGGTGCTCGGGGTCGAGCCGGATGCGCAGCATCGAGCCGGGGCAGTGGAAGTCCTCTTCCGAGACCCGGTCCAGGACGTTGCGCACCGGCAGGCCCAGGGCGCGGATGGCGTATCCGGCCGAGTCGTTGAGCGCCACCAGGGTGCCGCCCGCTTCCACCCACTGCTTGAGCTTCTCCCCGCCCTGCGTGCCGATGCCGCCGGCGTAGGGAGACGGCAGCGGCGACCAGAAGCGGCGGGCCTCCTCGGAGCCGGGCTCGCCCTTCTCCACGATGTCCGCGCCCACCGACGGCAGCAGGATCACGTCGACCTTGCCGCGGTAGGCGCCGTCCTTCATCGCGGCGTTGTCGAGGTTCTGGAAGGCGAAGCCGTAACGCTCCAGGAGGAAGCGGGTCCAGCCCTCGTCCATGTTGGCCACCCAGGGCTTGTAGAGGCCGACCCGGACCGGCTCGACCTTCCAGGCCGCGCCGGTGGGGGCGCGTTCCAGGGGCGTCACCGGCACGTGCAACTCGCGCGACAGGCGGCTGAGCGCCTCGGGGGTTATTTCGCCGGACGGTATATAGAGGTCGCCCGGGCCGCTCTGGGGAGCGCCTTCGGCGGCGCGCCGCAGCCAGTAGACCTCCTTGCCGTCGGCGAGCAGGCGGTTGAGCGCGGTGGCCCGCGAGTCGGCGCCGCGCGGGATCAGGTAGCCCCCGGCCCCCCGGGCGACGTCGCCGCCGGGCCAGACCGGGGCCGTGATCGGCCTGAAAGAGGTGGCGCCGGCGAGCGGCGTCTCCGCCTCGTCGACCTCGACGCCCATGGCGATCGGCAGCGCCCAGGAGGTCACGTCGTAGGGCGGCAGGACCGGCCCCCCTTCGTAGGCGATCACCTCGGGGTAGCGCTGCGGCCGCAACATGGTGAGCAGGAACTGCCGGTAGGGCTGCGCCGCCGGGATGACGTAGGTGCCGGCGGGATAGACGGCGCGGCCACCGCTCCCGGAATTGAAGGGGGCCTCGGCGCGCTCGACGCGCACGCCGTGGCGCAGCATCAGGTCGATCAGGCGGGCCGCCGCCACGGAATCGTGCTGGTCGGCCGGCACGATGAAGGCGTACGGCGGCTCGGAGGCGCCGCGGGCCGCCGCCTCGCGCCCCATGCGGTAGAAGTTGAGGAGGATGCTGTCGCGGTAGCGCGCGCCCGACTCCAGGAACCCCCAGGTGGCGACCAGCTCATACTCGACGATGTCGCGCAGCCGCCACCAGCCGCCCGGCCAGGGGGAGGGGAAGTTGGAGCGCCGGTCGTACTCGGGCAGCCCCTTGACGCCGCCGCGCAGCTCGCCCGGCTCGATGTAGAGCGGCGAGGCGATGTTGGCGCTCGCCACTTCGGTCAACAGGCCGGTGACGTTCTTCCACCAGGCGGTGTTGCGGGTGCCGCCCGGCCAGTAGCTGTCGAAGATCATGTGGCTGCCGACGCCGAGCTTGCCGGCCTCTTCCAGGCGCATGCTCATCACCGTGCCCAGCAGGTCGGCCTGGCGGAAGACCAGGGAGTGGACGTCGGGCGCCAAGGGGTCGGCCTGCGGCGGCACGAACATGCGCGGCCCGGGCGAGCCCAGCTGTTGCTCGTCGAGGAAGATCTGCGGGAAACAGCGGTGGTCGAGGACGGCGGTGACGACCGGCGTCGCCTGCTGCGGCAGCATGTAGTAGGCG
>JBKKAU010000056.1:0-2670 GCA_046714475.1 Thermoanaerobaculia bacterium | reverse complement strand
AAGGCCGTGCAAGCGCAACAACAGACAGCCGTCGATGCCGCCCGGCAAGCCGCGGAGTCCTCCGGTCATGACCCGGAGCTGGACGAGTTGCTGGAGAGTGTCCGGGACCGGGCTGTCGCGCTGGGCGCCGCTCGCAGAGGAGCGCGGGAAGGCGCGGCTGAGATCGCTCGGAAGCGCAAGGCGGTGGAAGAGCATGCGGGGAAGGTCAACCTGCTCAAGAAGCAGGCCGAGTCGGCCAGGAGATCCGCGGAGAAGTCGCTGCGCGGCTGCGAGGCGGCGGAGGAGGCGCTGCATCGCGCGATCAGTCTGAACGAGGCCAATCACCTTCGCCAGGGATTGGTGCCCGGCCAACCCTGCCCGGTGTGCGAGCAGCTCGTGGACACACCGCCTCCCGCCCATCTGGCACCCGAGATCGAGGCTGCCAGGGCCGCGCTCCAAGGCGCACGGGAGAAGCGGAACGAAGCCGACGCGCTCGCCCGGCAGAACGAGGATGCGCTCACGGGCGAGCAGGCGAGGCTCCATGCCGACCGGCAAAGCCTCGCCGAGTTGGAGTCTCGATGGGCCGAGTTGCAGATCGGCATGACCGATGTCGAGGAAGAGATCCGGCGAACGCTCGGCGAACGCGCGCCAAAGAAAAGTGACGTCCTGGCCGAGGTCGTCGAGGCGTGGATCGAAACCCGGATCGCATCGCTCGCCAGGAGCCGCAAAGCCAACGAAGCGGCGAAGACGCGGCTGGCGACGGCTGAACGGACCCTCGAGAGAGCCAGGGCCGAGGAGGCCACCGCGCGGGACCGGCTCGGGGAGAGGGAGGCGTCGCGAAAGCGGTTGGAGGAGGAGCGCGGCATGAACCTGCAACGGCTCACGACGCTGCAGGACGAGATCCGTGCCGTCACCGAATCCGCCGATCCGGCCGCCGAGGCCGCGGCCTTGGACGAGCGGATCCGGCAGCTCGAAGCGAGCATCAAAGCGGCCGCCGAAGAGGAGGCCACCTCCAAAAACCGGCTGATGGCCGCCGAGGAGGCGCAGCGGCTCAAAGCCGAGGCTGCCGCGGCGGCGCTTGAGGACGCCACGCGGAGAGCCGAGAGCCGGGACGCGGAAATTGCTCGCGCCGGCTTTGACGACGAGGCCGCCGTCCGGGAGGCTCTCCTCGACGACGCCACCGCAACCCGGCTCAAAGAGCAGGTCCACAGGCATGTGCAAGACAGCCACGCCACCGAGGAGCGTGTCGCCGCGCTCAGAACCGAGCTGGGGGACGAGCGGGTGTCCGACGAACAGTTGGCGGCCGTCGAGAAGCTCGCGGCCGACGTCACCACCGAAGTGGAGACCGCGCTCGGTGAGGAAAAGAGGCTCGAAGAGCAGGTCGGCCGCATGAAGCAGCGGCTCGAACGTTCCAAAGAGCTCCGCGAGCAGTTGGAGATCGAGGAGGCGTCTCTGCGCGTGCACGACCTCCTGGCCGGCGACCTGCGAAGCGACAAGTTCCAGGCGTACGTCCTCGAGGAGGTGTTCACCGAGCTCGTACAGGGCGCCTCGGCCCGGCTGCTGATGTTGACCGGAGAGCGTTACTCGCTGCGGTTCGACGACGACGAAATCAGGGTCGTCGATCACGACAACGCCGACGAAACGCGGATCAGCGACACGCTCAGCGGAGGAGAGACGTTCCTGACCTCGCTGGCTCTCGCCTTGGAGCTCAGCGATCAGGTTCAGCGCGCCGTCGGCGCGGTGAACCTCGACAGCCTGTTCATCGACGAGGGTTTCGGCACCCTCGATCCCGACACTCTCGCGCTTGTCTCCGAGACCCTCCAGGGGCTGCGGGTGGGCGGCCGGATGGTCGGCATCATCACCCATATCCCGGAGCTGCGGGACGAATTCGCTCAGCAGGTGATCGTGACCAAACGCCAGGGCTTCTCGACCGTCGAGGTCCGCGGGTTGGCGGAGACGGCGTGATTCGCTCCGCGGCATAGATCACGATCGAGCATCGGGTAGAGCGTGCCCGGCGCCGGTCAGGATCGTCCCCTGGAGAGGACGAATCAGGGCCTTCCTCCCCGGAGACCTTCATGGTATCCCCCTTGCAATTCAGGATTTCAGACTCGGGCCCGCTGCCAACGGGCCCCGGCCGGAACCTCCCTGGAACCGGCCGAGCCGAGTGCGCGGATTTTCGGTCCGCGCGATTCCCAAAGGAGGCGCTATGCGACATCCCAATTTTCTGTCTATCGTCCTGTTCGCCTTTGTTCTGGCGGCGCCGGCCATGGCCGATCCAAGCCCGGGCGCGGCGGCGTTCACCGAGCAGGATGACAAGGACAAGGACAAGGACAAGAACAAGCAAAAAGACAACAAGGGGAACCGGGGGCGCGAGGACGACGACGACGACGACGATCGGGACCGCGGTCCTCAAGGTGTGCCGCCCGGGCACATGCCTCCGCCCGGACAGTGCCGCGTCTGGTACGACGGCCGGCCTCCAGGCCAACAGCCGCGAGCCACGGATTGCGCCACCGCCCGCCGTGAGGCCTCGCGCACCGGAGGACATGTAATCTACGGTGACGACCGCCGGGACGACGACGACCGGTGGGACGAAGGCGATCGGTGGGACCGCCTGGACCGCAATGACGACGGCTATATCTCGACCCGCGAGTGGACTGGGGATGACCGGACCTTCGATCGCCTCGACCGGAA
>JBKKAU010000055.1:0-6746 GCA_046714475.1 Thermoanaerobaculia bacterium | reverse complement strand
CTCCTGGTAGTAGCTGGCCTTGCGGGCGATCAGCCGCATCAGGCGGGGCATGGTCACCGTCTCGCCGGCGGCGTCGAGCACCGCCGCGAAGCAGCCGCGGTCGTCGAGCCCCAGGTAGTGCTCGTAGTAATCCTCCCGCGAGAGAGACACCCGCTCCTCGGCGAGAACCCGCTGGAACATCTCCCAATGGACGGGCTCGTCATCCACCAGGATGCCGTTGAAATCGAAAAGGATGGCGCGGATCACGGCACCATCATACCCAGTCGGCCCGGTTTTGTCCGGGAACAGCCCGGCCCCCGCACCTGTTGAAGAGGAAGGGCGCGTTGACAGCGCCTCCTCTGGCCGCTATCGTGAAGCGGCCTCTTGAATTCCTCCGTTGCGAGAGAGGAGCCTTTAGATGGAGAACACCGAGCAGGTCCAGCCGAACCCGACGGCGCCGCAGATGGCCGACGAGGACGTCCCGGTCATCATGACCGCCAAGGCGGCCGAGATGGCCAAGATCACCCGCGAGCAGGAGGGGATCGACCCCGCCCACGGCCTGCGGGTGGCGGTACGCGGCGGCGGGTGCAGCGGCTTCGAATACTCCCTGGACTTCGAGAACGAAGCCCGATCGAACGACTTCGTCTACGACCAGAACGGTCTGACGCTCTATGTCGATGCCGTGAGCGCGCGTTATCTCGAAGGCACCACCATCGATTACGTGCTCGGCATGGCGGGGGCGGGCTTCAAGTTCATCAATCCCCAGGCCAAGGGGACTTGCGGCTGCGGCTCGTCCTTCGCCGTCTGAGCTGAACGCGCCAGAGAAGTAAAAGAGGCCGGGAGCGGAAGCTCCCGGCCTTTTCCGTCTTCAGGCCCCCTACTCCGGCCGCCAGTCGGGCAACCGGCCCGGCGTCCACGGCGCGCCGGCCTGCTCCAGGGCCTGCTCGAGCTGCCGCAGGTCCTGGTCCACCAGCTTGCGCAGATCGGCGAGCACCGGCGCGAAGGCCTCGGCCGCGATGGCGTAGGCCTCCTGGTGCGTCCCGGTCGGCGGCGAGGTCGCCGTGTAACTGGAGACCACGGCGTTGACGCGGTCCTCGATCGCCGGCGCCGTCGGCTCGCTGCGGCGGCTGACCGTCGTGTCTCCGGTCAGGATCACGCTGAGGCCCTCCAGGCGCCGCTCGAGCGCCAGGGCCTGCTCCGTCAGCTTGGGATCGGCCTTGGGCGTATCGAGGATCGCCTGCTGGATGTGGTCGATCCGCTCCTGCGTCTCGTCCATGACCTCGATCGCGCCCTCGACCGCCCGCTGCAGCCGGGCGACCTTCTGCTGGAACTGCAGCAGGGTGGCCCTCTCCTGCGCCGGCAGACCCGCCGCTCCCAGCGGCAGGACTGTAAAGGACTCGGGCTCGCCGAGCGGCGTCACGACTCCGTCCACCCGCTTGGCGATCGCCACCTTATAGGTGCCCGGCACCGCCAGCGGCCCGCGGGCCGGCTCGCTGAACAGGTTCGCGACCAGGTCTTCCGATCCCGAGAGGTCGGTCGGCGTCGACGGCGGGAAACGCAGGTCCCACGACACGCGGTGGAAGCCGGCCGTCACCGGGCCGGTGAGCCGCCGGACCACGTTGCCCTGCTCGTCGGTCACCGTGACCAGGACCGCCGGCTCCTCCTCCCGGTCCTCCTCGCGCAGCTCGTCCCAGTTCGGGTAGGAGAGGACCCCTTCCTCGCCTTCGATGTTCTTTTCCAGCTCCTGGCGTCTCTGCTTGCGCGTCTTGATCTCGTCCTTGAGGTAATAGGTGAAGACCGCGCCCACCGGCGGGTTGGAGGCGGTGTAGTGGCTCTCCCCCTGGAACGCCTTGCCTCGGAGGCCGAGCGGCGAACGCTGGATGAACATCCAGGCCTGCTTGGTCGGGAAGAGGGCGGACTCCCGCTCCAGCGCCTCGGGCCGGAGCCTGCGCAGCAGCGAGTAGTCGTCGAGGATCCAGATGCCGCGGCCGAAAGTGCCCAGGACGAGGTCGTTCTCCCGCCGCTGGATGGCCAGGTCGCGCACCTGGATGGTGGGCAGGCCGCTGATCCGCACCCATTTCCGGCCGCCGTCGGTCGTGAAGTAGGCGCCGAACTCGGTGCCGGCGAAGATCAGGTCGGGATCGACGTGGTCCTGGGCCAGCGAGTAGACCGTGCCCCGCTGGGGAAGGTCGCCGGTGATCGAGGTCCAGGTGGCGCCCCGGTCGGTGCTCTTCAGGATGTAGGGCTTGAAGTCGCCGTTCTTGTGGTTGTCGAACGCGGCGAAGACCGTATTGGCGTCGAACCGCGAGGGCTCGAGGAAAGAGACGTAGGTGTTGTCCGGCACGCCGGGGAAACGCTCGACCTTGCGCCAGCGGCCGCCGGCGTCCTCGGTGACCTGGATCAGGCCGTCGTCGGTGCCGGTCCAGACCAGATCCTGCTGCACCGGCGACTCGGCCAGCGCCACGATGTTGCCGTAGAAGGAGGTCGAGTTGTTCTTGGCCACCGCGTCGATGCTCCAGACGCGGCCCATGACCTTGAGCTTGTTGCGGTCGAGCTGGCGGGTGAGGTCCGGGCTGATGGCGCGCCAGGAGTTGCCCTGGTCGTCGCTCCGGAAGAGCCGGTTGGCCGCCATGTAGAGCCGGGTGTGGGAATGCGGACTGATGATCAGCGGCGAGTCCCAGTTGTAGCGCAGGGGCGGCTCTCCCTTGCCCGTCTGCGGCTGGATGTCGATCTCCTCGCCCGTGCGCCGGTCGTAGCGGACCAGGCCGCCGTGCTGCGACTGGGCGTAGACGAGGTTCGGGTCCTTAGGGTCCACCTGGCTCTCGAAGCCGTCGCCGCCATGGGTGATGAACCAGTCGGAGTTGGTGATGCCGTGCACCGCCGGCGTCCGCGAGGGGCCGCCCAGGCTGAAGTTGTCCTGGGTGCCGCCGTAGACATAGTAGAAGGGGACGGACTCGTCGACGCTGATGCGATAGAACTGGGTCACCGGCAGGTTCGACAGGAACCGCCAGGTCTCGCCGCGGTTGAAGCTCTCGTACAGACCGCCGTCCGTGCCCACCAGCAGGTGCCGGCCGTTGTCCGGGTCGATCCACAGCGAGTGGTTGTCGACGTGCTTGTACCTCTCCCCGAGGTTCTCGAAGTCCTTGCCGCCGTTCTCGGTCACCTGGAGGTAGACGTCCATCGAGTAGACCCGGTCGACGTCCTCCAGGTCGGCGTAGATCTCCTGGTAGTACTGCGGGCTGCTGGCGACGTAGGAGCTCATCTTCGACCAGTTGCCACCGCCGTCGCGGGAGCGGAAGAAGCCGCCGGCGTCGCGCGCCGCCTCGACGATGGCGTAGACGACGTCCGGGTCGACCGGCGAGACGGCGATGCCGATGCGGCCCATGTCCTCCTTGGGCAGGCCGTTGGTGAGCTTCTCCCAGTTGGCGCCGCCGTCGCGCGACTTGTAGATCGCCGATTCCGGGCCGCCGTTGATCAGCGTCCAGACGTGGCGCCGCCGCTGGTAGGCCGTGGCATAGATCACGTCCGGGTCGCGCGGGTCGAAAGCGATGTCGGAGACGCCGGTGTTCTCGCTGATGGTGAGGATCGGCTTCCAGGTCTTGCCGCCATCCGTCGTCTTGTAGAGGCCGCGGTCGCCGCCGCCGTTCCAGAGCGGGCCCTGGGCCGCCACGTAGACCGTCCTCGAGTCGCGCGGGTCGACCAGGATCTTGCCGATGTGCTCCGAATTCTTGAGCCCGACGTTGGTCCAGGACGCGCCGCCGTCGACCGATTTGTAGACGCCGTCGCCGTAGGCGACGCTGCGCTGGCTGTTGTTCTCGCCGCTGCCGACCCAGACGACCAGCGGGTCGTTGGGGTCGACCGTGACGCAGCCGATCGAGTAGGAGCCTTCGCCGTCGAAGATGGGCTCGAAGGTGACGCCGGCGGTGGTGGTCTTCCAGACGCCGCCGGAAGCGACCGCCACATACCAGGTGTGCTTGTCGCGGGGGTCGATGGCCACGTCGACGATGCGGCCCGAGGTGAGGGCCGGCCCGATCTCGCGCGGCTTCAGGCCGGCGAAGGTCGAGGCGCTCCACAGCTCCTTCTTTTCGCTCTTCTTGTCCTTGCCGGCTCCGGCCTTCTTGCCGTCCTTCTCCGCCTTCTGGGCGGCGGCGGGATCGGCGAGCAGGAGCGGCAAAAGAGCGATTGCCAAGAGAGTACGCTTCACAGGATTCCTCCCCTGTCGTAATGGGCCCGCCCCACAACCGGGCGAACCGTTCGAAGACTACAAATGGACGAGGATCGGCTATAGCGGTCCAGGTCCGCGGTTTCTCTCATACGCACCGGGTGATTCTAGGTTGCAGGCGGTCAGGCCGCTTCATCCACCAGCCGCAGAGCGAGATTCTTGCCCAGAGCCGCAAGCGCCTTCTGGATACGCGGCAGCTTCGAGGGATGCCGGGGATCGAGAAGACGCCGGACCTCCTTCTCGTCACATCCCAACCTCTCGGCCAGCTCCGACTTGCTGATCCCGGTCTCGCGCAGAGCCAGGTAGAGGGCCGCCTTGGCGGCGGTCAATGCAGGCACGGGGACCAGAGGCTGTTCTGTACCCGCGGGAGACGGCTCCGGGATCTGGTCCCCCCGGCGAATTCGTCCGGCCATGGCTTCCTCCAATGCGTCTGCAGCCTCGGCCAAGGCATCGGCCACGTCCTCTCCCTGGGTGATCGCCTCGGGGATATCGGGGAACGTTACGATGAAGCCGCCATCCACCTCGTCGGGCGTCAGGAGCACCGGGTATGCAAACTCGCGCGACATCTCGCCTCCTACTCGTCGAGATCCTGCCGGCTCAATCCCAGCTGTTTCAGCATGGCATGCAAGGTCCCTGTCTTGAGCTCGTCTTTGAGGTTTCTCACGACGGTGAAGCGGGCACCGAAATACAAAAGGCCGTGGCTCCCTTTGCCTCGCTCCGGTTGAAACTCGACCGTGACGCCTCGCCGCTTCCCCACTTTCCGCACTCTGCGGACGAACTCGGAGCCTCTCATCTGGGAGTATCGGACAAATTTGTCCGCCCATCAACCTCGCCGCCGCAACAGCCCATACGCCGGCAGGCCCAACGCCACGATGCCGAGCCCCAACAGCGACTCGACCGGGCTCTCGACCAGGGTGTTTCCGATCAGCAACAGACAGGCCAGGATGAACAGGGCGGGGACCGCCGGGTAACCCCAGACGCGGTAGGGACGGGGGAGGTCCGGCCGGCGGCGGCGCAGCACGAAGACGGCGGCGGCGGTCGCGGCGTGGAAGAGGATGCTCGCGAAGACCACGTAGGTGTAGAGCTGCTGGTAGGTCCCCGAAAAGACCAGCGCCAGCGACCAGGCCGTCTGCGCCCAGAGGCACCGCACCGGCGTGCGGAAGCGCGGATGGACCGCGGCGAGCGAGCGGAAGAACAGACCATCCTCCGCCATCGGCAGGTAGATCCGCGAGCTGTAGAGGATGGTCGCCGCCAGGCACCCGAAGGTCGAGACCAGCACCACCAGCGACACCAGCCGCGCCGCTCCTGGCCCGAACAGCGCCGCGGCAGCCGCCTCGCCGATGCGCGGCGACTCCGCCATCGCCCCGACCGGCAGCGCCCTCACATAAACCAGGTTCAACAGCAGGTAGAGCGCCGTCACCGCCAGCGTGCCGAGGATCAACCCGCGGGGGAGGCTCCGCGCCGGATCGCGCACCTCGCCCGCCGAGCAGGTCAGGCCGTACCAGCCGTCGTAGGTCCAGAGCGCCGCGATCATGGCGACCCCGAAGGCGGCGAAAATGCCGCTCCCCCGCACCGGCGCGAGCAGGGCCGGCGCGGCCGGCGCCGCCACCAGCAGGCCGAGCCCGGCAAAGGCGACGATGGCGCCGACCTTCAACACCGTCAGGGCGTTCTGGATCCCTGCCCCCTCTTTCAACCCGAGGTGGTTGACCGCGGTGAGGACCAGGACCGCGAGCGCCGCCGCCACCTGGCCGCCCGAGACCGTCCAGGTCCAGGATCCGACCGGCATTTCGAGCAGGATGTTGCCCGTCGAGAAGAACGGCAGGAAGCTCCCCAGGTACTCGCCGAAAGCCACCCCGAGCGCCGCGATGCCGCCCGACATGATGACCAGGAAAGCGGTCCAGCCGTAGAGGAACCCCCAGAGCGGCCCGTAGGCCTCCTTGATGAAGTGGTAGAGCCCGCCGGCGCGCGGGAAAAGCACCCCCAGCTCGGCGTAGGTGAGCGCTCCGGCGAGCGTCAACAGCCCGCCGGCCAGCCAGACCAGCAGGATCAGCCCAGGATGCGGCAGCACCCGCGCCATGTCGGAGGTGGTGAGGAAGATCCCCGTGCCCACGACCGAGCCGATCGTGAGCAGGGCGCCGTCCCAGGTGCCGAGCCCACGGACCAGGCCGGGACTGGAGCCCTGCTTCGATTCCGGGCTAACCGTCAAGAGCGGGTGACCGGTTCAATGACATACGTCGTCGCACGTGATGTCCGTACAGACGCAGTACGACTCCAATTTGCAGTCGTTGCTGCACGTCTGCGTCGCGCCACCGGCGATCACGGCCAGGTCGTTCGTCTGCAGAGCCCGGATCGTTTCACGGCTGAGACTGAGCTTCTTGCCAAGATTTTTTCTCATGGTGTCTCCTCGGTGGTCGTTGCGCCACCCGTCAGAAACCTTTCGAGCAGCCGGTGGAAGTGGTGGACCCCCTGCTCGCGCGACGGCGAGTAGCGGCCCCGGCGGTAGAGGCGCGAGCGTACCCCGCGCTGCACGCTCTCGACCACCGCC
>JBKKAU010000054.1:0-6333 GCA_046714475.1 Thermoanaerobaculia bacterium | reverse complement strand
CCCCCGCCCGGGAGGGGATAAACCCCTCCCCTACATGAGATGGGGCTGGGGTAGACTCAAGGCATGGCCGTCGATCGCCGCACCCTGATCACCTATCTCGACGAATACCTGGACGCCGCCCGCGGGCGCGACTACGGCCCGAACGGGCTCCAGGTCGAAGGCAAGGAAGAGATCCGCAAGGTCGTGACCGGCGTCTCGGCCTGCCACGAGCTGTTCGTCCGCGCCCGCGAAGCCGGAGCCGACGCCGTGCTGGTCCATCATGGCCTGTTCTGGGAGGGGATGCCCCGCGTGCTCACCGGCTTCCAGTACCGGCGGGTGGCGGAGCTGATCCACGGCGACGTCAACCTGATCGCCTACCACCTCCCCCTCGACCGTCACGCCGAGGTGGGCAACAACGTCCTCGCCTGCCGGGAGCTCGGGATGGTGGACTTGGAGCCCTTCGGTTTCCACGAGGGCCTGCCGATCGGGTTCCAGGGGCGCTTCCCCACCCCGGTCGCGGCCTCCGAACTGGTCGAGCGCTGCCGGAAGGTCTTCCAGGAGCCGCTGGCTTTTCTGGAAGGTCCCGATCCGGTCTCGACCCTGGGGATGATCAGCGGCGGCGCGCAGCGGGATTTCTACTCCGCCGTCACCGGCGGGCTCGACGCCTACATCACGGGAGAGGTGAGCGAGTGGGTGATGAACGTGGCGCGCGAGGCCCGGGTCCACTACCTGGCCGCCGGCCACTACGCGACTGAGAGGTTAGGGATTCGAGCTTTGGGGGAGCACCTGCGCGACCGGTTTGGGATCGACGTCGAGTTCATCGACGTGCCGAACCCGGTCTAGCGGATCTCTTCCTCGACATCGCGCCAGAAGTCCACGAGGTCGAGCGCCACCTCGGGGAGGGCCTGCGACCGGTAGACGCTCCCTTTCGGGATGACCACCACGAAACGGCCCTCCTCGTTCCGCAGGAATTCGATCTGCCGCTCCAGGGGATCAATGATCCAGTACTCCCTGACACCGGACTCCGCGTAGAGCCGGAGCTTCTCGCCCCGATCCTTGCGCACCGTCCCCGGGGAGAGCACCTCGACGAGGAGGTCCGGAGTCCCCCGAATCCAATCCTGAATGATGCTCAGGCGCTCGGCGGAGATGTAGATCAGGTCCGGTTGAACCACGGAGTGATCCGCGAGGTGGACATCGAAGGGAGCGACGAAGGCACGCCCTCCAGCGAATCGCGCGATCCGGCGCAGCCTCTCCAAGAGAACAGCGATCACCACCTGGTGCCACTGCGTTGGGCTCGGGCTCACGTAGAACCTCCCATAGATCAACTCGCAGCGCGGCTGGTCCGGCAAGGCTTCGTAGTCCGAGCTTCGGTAAGGTCCCAGGTCCGCGGTTGGGACGAGGGGAGGCTCTTTGAGAAGCGCGATCGCCATGGGCCAAGTATACGGGAAGACGAAACTATGCCGCCTTCCGAAATAACCTGAAGAAGTTCTCTCCCGTCCGCAATGCCACCTGCTCCGGCGTCTCCCCCGTCTCCTGGGCGAGCCGGGCGGCCACCTCGACGATGTAGGCGGGGCGGTTGGGTTTGCCCCGGTAGGGCACCGGTGCCAGATAGGGCGTGTCGGTTTCGACCAGGCAGCGGTCCGGCGGCAGGATGGGGATGACCTCGCGGACGTTGTCGGCCTTGGGGAAGGTGATCATGCCCGAGAAACCGAAATAGAAGCCGTGGCCGATCAGCTCGCGGGCCATGTCCAGGCCGCCGGCAAAGGAATGGAAGTCGGCCTGGAGATCCCGGAAAGCCTCCTCGCGGACCACCGCCAGCATCTCCTCGTTGCTGTCGCGGTTGTGCACCACGACCGGGAGCCCGAGGTCGACCGCCAGGGTCCACTGCTCGCGGAGCACCTGGAACTGGACCTCGCGCGGGGAGTGGTCGTAGAAGAAGTCGAGTCCGCACTCCCCCACCGCCACGGCTTTGGGATCGGCGAGCAGACCGGCAAGGCGCTCCGTGTCGCCGGGCTGCCAGGAGGACGCGTCGTGCGGGTGGACGCCCAAGGCGCACCAGACATCCGGGTGGCGGTGGCAGAAGGCGAGGATCTCCTCCGCCTGGTCGAGACGGATGCATGGGACCAGGAAGCCCCGCACCCCGCGCTCGCGCGCATCATCCAGAGCCTTCTCCCGTTCATCCGGAGTCAGGCTCTGAAGGTGGCAGTGGGAGTCGACTGGACCGGTGAGGTCCATAGGAGGCAGACCGGTTATCACCGGACGCGGGTGCCGTTGGGGACGGGGGCCGCAGGGTGCAGCAGGACCGGCTTGCCGTCCTGCGAGGCGGCGAGCACCATGCCCTGGGACTGGATGCCCATGAGCTTGGCCGGCTGGAGGTTCGCGACCACCACCACCTGCTTGCCGACCAGCTCTTCCGGCTGATAGGCGAGGCCGATGCCGGCGACCACGGTGCGGGTCTCCTCCCCGAGGTCGACGGTCAGCTTGAGCAGCTTGTCGGACTTGGGGACCCGCTCGGCGGCGGTGACGGTCGCCGCCTTGAGCTCGGTCTGCATGAATTGGTCGATCGAGATCATCGGCTTCTCTTCGGCTGCGGGTTTGGGCTCTGGTTTCGCCTCGCTCAAGTAGGCCTCCTTGTCGATACGCGGAAAGATCGGCTTCGGCTCGGGCAGGTCGGCCCCGTTCGGGAGACCTCCCCAGAGAAGGGCCTCGGCGTTCGCCTGGGGTTCGGGCACTCCGATCGCCGTCAGCACCTGGGCCGCCGCCTGCGGCATGAAGGGCAGGAGCCCGGTCGCGACGATGCGGGTCGCCTCCAGCCCGTCCCACAGGATGCGCGACAGCTTCGGCGTCGGCCCCTCGCTCTTGATCAGGCTCCAGGGCTCGCGCGTGACGATGTACTGGTTGATCTCGGTGAGGAGCCGCCAGAGGCTTTCGAGCGCCCGGTGGAAGGAGAGCTCCTTCATCGCCACGTGATAGTCCTCGACCGCCTGGCGGGCCGCGTCAACCAGCGGGTTGTCGCTGCAGGGCTCCGGCGGCGTCTTGCCGTCGAAGGCGCGGCGGGAGAGGGTCACCAGACGGCTCACGGTATTGCCGAGGTCGTTGGCAAGGTCGCTGTTGTAGCGGTCGATGAACGCCTCGTCCGAGAAGCTCGCGTCCTGGCCGAAGACCATGTCGCGCAGCAGGAAGTAGCGCAGGGCGTCGCTGCCGAAACGCTCGACCAGCTCGTCCGGACGGACGATGTTGCCGCCCGACTTCGAGACCTTCCTGCCGTCACGCTGCCACCACCCATGTGCCCAGATGCCGGTCGGCAGCGGCACCCCCGCCGACATCAGGAAGGCGGGCCAGAAGACCGCGTGGAAACGCAGGATGTCCTTCCCCACCATATGGAGCCGGACATCCCCGTTCTCCCAGTACTTGCGGTAGAGGTCGCCGTCCTCTGACCCGAACCCGAGCGCGCTGATGTAGTTGGTCAGCGCGTCGAGCCAGACGTAGACGGTCTGCCCCGGATAGCCGGGGAACGGGATGCCCCACTCCAGGTTGGCGCGGGAGACGGACAGGTCCTTGAGGCCCGCTTCAAGGAAAGCGCGCACCTCGTTCCTGCGGGAGGTCGGGCGGACGAAATCGGGGTCCTTGTCGAGCCGGTCGAGGAGAGGCTGCTGGTACTTGGAGAGCCGGAAGAAGATGTTCTGCTCCGACTTC
Organism: Thermoanaerobaculia bacterium; assembly: GCA_046714475.1. Lineage (GTDB taxonomy): Bacteria > Acidobacteriota > Thermoanaerobaculia > Multivoradales > UBA5704 > DASPJI01. The sequence continues at coordinate 2,658 of JBKKAU010000054.1, read as the reverse complement.
CACTCGGCCGGCGTGCCGTGCACCGGACAGGCCTTGTCCGTCCCCAGCTCCTTCTCGGTGTAGAACGTCTCACAGGCCACGCAGTACCACCCCTCGTGCGTGGCGCCATAGAGGTCCCCCGCGGCGTCGATGCGGCGGATCAGCTCCAGGACTCCCCGGTGGTGCCGCTTCTCGGTCGTGCGGATGAAGTCGTCGTAGGAGAAGCCGAGGCGCTCGCGCAGCTCGTGATACCGCGCCACCACCCGGTCGGCCAGTGCCAGCGGCTCGATCCCCTCCTTGCGCGCCGCCCTCTCGATCTTCTGGCCGTGCTCGTCGGTGCCGGTGAGGAAGTAGACGTCATCCCCCACCATGCGCCGGTATCGCGCCAGGGTGTCCGCGACGATCGTGGTGTAGATGTGCCCGATGTGGGGCAGATCGTTGACGTAGTAGATCGGGGTGGTGACGTAGAAGGTGCTCATGGGGAGGGGGGATTGTATGTCAGGAGGCGGTCAGCTCGTCCGGCGCGTAGATGTACCGGGACCCGCAGAACACGCAGTCGGCGCCGATGGTGCCGTCCGTCTCGCGCAGGCTGTCCCGGTCCTCCGCGGATAGCAGGACCAGGTGGTGCAGCAGGCGCTCCCGGTTGCAGCGGCAACGGTAGCGGAGAGGCCGGGTCTCCTTGACCTCGCGGTCCAGACCGGCGAGCAGGGTCTCGACCACGTGATGCGAGCCGCCCGCCTCGACGAGGTAGCTCACGCCGCGGATGCCGGCGATGTTCTGCTCCAGGACCGCGACCGTCTCCTCCGGCGCACCCGGCAGCACCTCGACGATCATGCCGCCCGCCGCGGCGACGCCTTGCGGCTTGGCGAGCACCCCCAGAAGCACGGCCGACTGGCTCTGCTCGCTCTGGGCGAGGTAGTGGGCCACGTCGTCACCGATCTCACCGGTCACCAGCGCCACCTGGCTGTCATAGCTGCCGCGCCCCTCGTGCTCGCGAAGCACTCGCAGGAACCCCTTCCCCACCGCCGCGCCCACCGCGAGCTTCCCCGCCGGGGTTGGAGGCAGGTCGACGTGTGCGTTCCCCACCATGCCACGGAGGTTGCCATCCTGGTCGGCCTCGGCGAAGACGCGGCCGAGAGGCCCGTCGCCCCGGACCTCGAGCACCAGACGGGTAGGCGTCTTGGTGGACAACCGGAGCAGCAGGGCCGCCGCCGAGAGCGACCGTCCCAACGCCGCCGCCGCAATCGGCGACAGGTCGAGCCGGTCCCGCGCCTCCTCGACCACGTCCGTAAGGTCGACGACGGCCCAGCGGAGATTGCCGTTGCCGGCCATACCCAGATCCAGGCGGCCCCGATCCTGGGCCGCCATTTCCACTTGATGACCAGACATCCTGACTCGCTTCCGTTTTTCAGCGCCCCGGGCCGCGTGCAGTCACGGCCGAGAGAGCGGCGCGATAGACATCGCGCAGGGGTACACCGGCGGCAAGGGCCAGCCGGCGGCAGTCTTCGAACTCGGGCGCGGTGGCGAGAGGACGGCCGTCCAGGCGGGCCTGCTTGACCCGCACGGTACCGAAAGCCGTCTCGACGTCCACCGTTTCGCGCTCCGCCTCGAAGCGCGCCGCACTGTGATAACGGCAGCCGAGCGAGCCAGATTCCATCAGCAGGACACCGGCCAGAGGCTCGAGCTGCTGGCGGCGGCAGAGCAGGGTGATCAGCGTCCCCGGGCGGTTCTTCTTCATCTGGACCGGGGTGAAAAAAACGTCGAGCGCCCCGGCCTCGAACAGGCGCTCCATAAGGAACCCAAACGCCTCGCCGGGCAGGTCGTCCACCTCGCACTCGACGACCATGACCTCCGGCCGGACCTCGCGCGCTCGGCCGGCGAGCAGCCGCACGGCGTTGGGCTGATTCGACAGGTCCTTCCTGCCCAGGCCGTAGCCGATCCGCTCCAGGACCAACGCCGGCAGCTCGACGAACTCGTCCACCAACTCGGCGAGGAGCACCGCGCCGGTGGGGGTGGTCAGCTCGCCGCCGGGGCCGCCGTAGATCGGGATGCCCCGCAGCAGCTCGGCGGTCGCGGGCGCCGGCACCGGCAGGTCGCCATGCGCGGTCTTCACCGTGCCGCTGCCGACGTTGACCGGACTGGAGGTGATCCGCTGCGGAGCCAGGAACTCGATCGCCGCGGCGGCGCCGACCAGGTCGACGATGGAGTCGACCGCGCCGACCTTATGGAAGTGGACATGGTCGATCAGCATGCCATGCGCCTTGGCCTCCGCCTCCCCCAGCCGCTGGAACAGCCGCAGCGCGCGCTCCTGGACAGGGCCGGAAAGCCCGCTCTCCTGGATCAGCCGCCGAATCGCCGGCAGATCCCGGCCGTGCTCGTGCGAATGCGAGTGGTCGTGATGGTGCTCGTGGCCGTGATCATGAGGATGGTCGTGATGGTGATGATGGCCGTGATCGTGGTGATGGTGGTCCCCGTGACCGTGGTGGTGTTCGTGGGGATGATCGTGGTCATGGTGATGGTGGTGCCCGGGGTCGTGCTGGGTCTCCCGGACCTCCTCCGGGTCGGGTCCTTCGATCGGCCGGCCGTCCCGCAGGACGCGGAACCGGACCCCGGTAAAGCCCCCGCGCAACGCCATGCGCCCCACGCCCGAGATGCCGGAGAGGCGGAGCTGGGCCACGG
>JBKKAU010000053.1:0-22715 GCA_046714475.1 Thermoanaerobaculia bacterium | reverse complement strand
TCCTGGCGCCGGAACTTCCAGATGACATCGCTCTCGCGGTTCTCGTGCTTGGGGGAGACGAAGGAAGCGTCGACGCGCTCGCCGGAGTCGAAGTCGATGCGCTCGACCCACCGTTCGCCCACGATCTCGCGCAGGAGATCCTGGATCATCCGCCGGTGGGCGAAGAAGAGTCGGTAACTCAGGTCGTGCTGTCCCACGATTTTCCCGCCAAGACTCTACCACAGAGCCCTGGAGGGGACGACGCGGGTCGTCTGAGGAGGGAACGCCTCTCAATCGAAGTACCCGTTCACATCCACCACCACATCCACGCTCCCCCCGCCGACCACGACCGGCCGCACCACGAACCTCCCATTCGCCAGCGTGAGGATCGCGTTGTTGGCGCGCACCTGACCCGGGCCGAAGTTGAGGGTGCTCGGGAAGGGCGGCGGGGGCGGCGGGTGGCCTTCCGGGTAGAAGCTCAGGTGCCCCGCGGCGGATGGATTCGCCACGGTGACGTTCACCGACACGGCGTCGGCCCAGGGCGGGACGCCGCACGCGCCCGGGACCGTGAAGGCGCGGTCTGCTCCGGAGACCAGGGCCGGGCCTCCGTAGGGGCCTGCCGGACCGCGGGTGTCCGCGAGCCTGCAAGGGATCACCGTATGGAAGAGCGAGCCTCCGTTTGCCGGGAACACCCGGGCCAGGGCGGTTTCCACCTCGGGAAGCGAGCCCAGGAATTCATTGCCGCCGTCGAGGTACTGGAGGAAGGCCATGGTGGACAGGGCCACGTTCCAGAAGTCGTGCCGCGCCGTGATCAGGCCGGGCCGCGGCTCCCCCGTCGGCCAGCGGACGGCGTCGCTCAGTCCGAGCGGACCGTGGAACCCGTTCTGGAGGTGGTCGCGGAGCGCGGCTCCCGCCGCCGCGGGGTCGGCGAGCAGGCCGAAGGCGGCCGACCAGGGCATGTAGAGACCGGGAAGCCCGAAATCCTTATAGAAGCTGAACTGCTGGTAGTTGGCCCCGGTGCCGTCATCGCCCGCGTCCGGCTGCAGGCGGGTCGGCCGGCCGAGCGCCGCCGCGTGGGCGTGGGCCTCCTGCTGGTAGAGGATCGCGTTGACCAGCGGGTTGGTCGCCAGACGCCGGTCCGGATAGCCGTCCTCCTCCCAGGACTCGAGCGAGACGAACAGGGGGAACAGCCACTGCAGGAAGGGCGCACGGAACTCGGGTAGGGTATGGACCAGATGCGAGCGGGCGGGGTCCTCGAGGAAATCGCGCGTCCGGAGGACGGCGGAGTGATAGTGGGTCTCGATGTCGACGTGATGGGTGCCCAACAGGTGGGCGGCCAGCGAGATCAGCCACGGCTCGCCGGAGTAGCCGTCGTAGGTCTGGGCGGTGAACTGGTCGGTGTCGAGGTGGTAGGCCAGGCGCCAGCCCCCGGGGGAGGAAAAGGAAGAGAAGGCCGCGAGGTCGAACCGGTCGAGCAGGCCTTGGATCGCCGACCGCAGGGAGAGGGGCGTCGCCGGAACGGACTTGTACTGGTACAGCGCGAGGAAGAGCATGGCGGCGTCGACGCTCGACTCCTCGTCGCCGGACGCCGGAGCGAGCGTGACCCGGTCGAGGTAGCGGGGCGGCACATGCTCCGTGCCATCCATCACGCCTCCGAGCGTCGCGACGGCCTGGGCGACGAAGGCGTCGGCCTCCGCCACGGAGACCCAGGAGCGCTGGACCGCGACGGGCAGCATCTTGATCACCGCGGCGAGCACGTTGAGGGCGCAGAGGTCGGCGTAGGACGAGATCGCCGGCATCATGCCGGTCGCCCGGTCGCGGGCGCCCCAGAGCCCGAGGAACTGGCGGTAGGCCAGGCGCTCGACGAGGGCGTCGAGCGGCGCGTTCGAGAAGAGAGGGCCGCCGGGCTCGATCAGCGCCATGCCGTCGACGTGGATCGATCCGGACACGGCGGCCCCCTGGTCCGCCTCGAGGACGAGGGTCAGGACTTTCGCCCGCGTCAGGTCCGGCGCGCCGTCGATCTCCCACCCTGGCTGCCCGAGGTCGAGCGGCGCCCGCACCTCCGTCCAGACCGGAGCCGCGGAGAGGGCGTACTCGCGCCGCGCCCGGTGCGCGTTGCTGTCGCGGTAATCCTTGACCTCGAAGACGAGCGTGAACGGCGCGCCGGTGCCGTTGCGGACCTGGAAGGAGACCTCCTGGAAGAGGGAGAGGTCCCGCGTGTCCACGTAGGCCGTCGTGGGGCCGAAGCCGGTCAGGGCGATGCCGAGGAAATCGAACCCTCCCACGGGAATGGCCTGATGGGTGTCGATCCGGAAGGCGCCGAGGCCCGAATGGACGACCGCGGCCGTGTGGGAGACCGTGGCGTGGGCGCCGCTGACCTGGTTGCCGCCGAACCGGTTGAGGATCCGGCCGGACGGGTCTTCGGTCTCGCCGTCCCAGAGCGGGACGACCGAGACGTCCACCTGTCCGCGTGCCGGTGAGGGAGATAGAACGGCGAGGACCGCGAAAAAGGTCCGCGCCCAAAGTCTCGTGGCTGCGATGCTCATGGGCAGCCCTCCCGGGGGGATTTACGGCCGCTCGGCCCTGGTATCGATGATAAACCTCCAAGAGGGAAGAAGTAAGGCTGCCGCCGGCCTCGATCTTTAAAATGGATACAATGAGAGCCGATGGAGGGGCGAAGCGGCCCCGGCATCGCGATGGACCTTCCCTCAGAGGAGAGTGCCGTGAGTCACAGCAAGGAAGTACGTCTGGCCGGGTCGGTCCTCGACCGTTCCCGGCACGTATGCGCCTTCTTCAACACCAAGGAGGAGGAGTACCGGATCCTGCTGCCCTTCATCAAGGAGGGGTTCGAGCAGGGGGACAAGGCGTTCCACATCGTCCAGGATGGGCATCGCCCGGAGCATCGGCGGCGGCTGCAGGGGGCGGGTATCGACGTGGAGGGAGCCGGCGCCGGCGGGCAGCTCCAGGTCCTCCCCTGGGAAGAGGCCTATCTGCGGGAAGGCCGCTTCGACCAGGACCGGATGCTCGCCCTCATCCAGGAGGTGCTGGACGCCGGCCACGCGCAGGGCTACCCGCTGACCCGGCTGGTCGCCAACATGGAGTGGGCGCTGGAAGACCGGCCCGGCGTCGATGACGTCGTCGAGTACGAGACCCGGCTGAACTTCATCCTCCCCCACTACGACGATGCCGTTGTCTGAACGTACGATCTGGCCCAGTTTGGTGCCAGCGTGGTGATGGACATCATGAGGACGCACCCGATGGTGATCATCGGGGGCATCCTGCAGGAGAACCCGTTCTTCGTCCCCCCGGACGAGTTCCTGCGCGAGCTGCGGGCGCGCCGGGGCCGGAAGTCTTCTTGATTTGGGGGCCTCTTCATCGACGACACACAAGACCTCCACCGCTGTCTTCGCGAGCTGGTCGCGCTCTCGGCGCTGTCCGCCGCGTGGAGCCGCAGCGACCTGCAGGGTATCGCCGGCAGCCTTGCCGACGTGCTCCTGCGCAGTCTGCAAGTGGATCTGGTCTATGTGCGCGTGGGCGGCGCGAGCGAGGGGAGCGCGTACGAGGCCGTCCGTACGCCGCACGGCGAGTACTCGGCGCGGGAGGTCGGCAAGGCCGTGGAACCGCTGCTCCAGGCCGGCGGTTCCTACCTGTCTCCGGCGATCGCCGACGTCCTGGGCACCGGGATGCTGCGCCTCGCCGTCTTGCCCATCGGTTTCAGCGACTGGGGGGTTCTGATCGCCGGCTCGCAGCAGCCCGGCTTTCCCAGCCAGACGGACAAGCTCCTCCTCAGCATCAGCGTCAACCAGGCGGCGGTGGTGCTGCAGAACAAACGGGCCGAGGAGGCGCTGCGCGATGCCGACCGGCGCAAGGACGAGTTCCTGGCCATCCTGGCGCACGAGCTCCGCAATCCGCTGGCTCCGATCCGCAACTCGCTGGCGCTCATGCGGCAGGCGGGCGGCGACAGCCGGATCATGGAAAAGGCCCGCGACATGATGGATCGGCAGGTGCAGCAGATGGTCCGGCTGGTGGACGACCTGCTGGACGTCTCGCGCATCACCCGCAACAAGCTGGAGCTTCGGAAGGAACAGATCGAGCTGGCGGCGGTGGTGCAGAGCGCCGTGGAAACCAGCGGTCCCCTCATCCAGGCGAGCAGGCACAGGCTCACCGTGAGCCTGCCGGTGGAGCCGATCCCCCTCGACGCCGACCCGACCCGGCTGGCGCAGGTGCTCTCGAACCTGTTGAACAACGCCGCCAAGTACACCGAGCCGGGCGGCAGCATCTGGCTCACCGCCGAGCGCCGCGGCGGCGAAGCCGTCGTGTCGGTCAAGGACACCGGGGTCGGCATCCCCGCCGACATGCTGCCCAGGATCTTCGAGATGTTCACCCAGGTGGACCCTTCGCTGGAACGGGCGCATGGCGGCCTCGGGATCGGGCTGACGCTGGCGCGCCGTCTCGTGGAGCTCCACGGCGGCACGGTCGAGGTCGACAGCGCCGGTCCGGGCCGCGGCAGCGAGCTCACCGTGCGCCTGCCGGTCTTCGAGACGCAGCCGCAGGCCCAGGCGCCGCAAGGCACGGCCGGCCCCGGGGAGACGACAGAGGCTCCACCCCGGCGCCGTATCCTGGTCGTGGACGACAACGAGGACACCGCCGACAGCCTGGGCCTGCTGCTGACCCTGGCGGGCAACGAGGTCCGCACCGCCCACGACGGTTTGAAAGCCGTGGAGGTGGCGGCGGCGTTCCGGCCGGCCGTGGTCCTGCTCGACATCGGCCTGCCGAAGCTGAACGGCTACGAAGCGGCCCGCAGGATCCGGGAGCTGCAGGGAAAGGACGTGGCCCTCATCGCCGTGACCGGCTGGGGCCAGGAAGAGGACAAGCGCCAGGCGAAGGAAGCGGGATTCGATTTCCACCTGGTCAAGCCGCTGGACCCGGCCACGTTGCGGGACCTGTTGAGCTCCCTGGAGGTCCGCTCCCAGGCCTGAGAGCCCGCCGGGAGCGGAGCCAAACCGGCCCCGCTCCCCACCCTCCCTCAGGGCTGAACGGTGATGGTGTCGAACGTACAGAGGTTGGAAGAACCTGCGGAGTTGTCCACCACGAGCCGCATCACCTTACGTCCGGCCGAGAGGCTCACGGTCCGGGTGACAGTCTGGAAGGTATACCATTCACCGGTCGTGGGGATGGTGATCGGCCCGGTCACGTCCACGCCGTCGAATTCCACGTGGAAGGTCCCACCGCCTTCTTCGGCGGCGAGCCGGACGGCCAAGGTGTACGTACCGGCGGCAGTGACGTCGACCGTGTACTCCATCCACTCGCCGGTCGTGGTGCGGTACACCCACTCGTAGTAGTAGTCGACGTCCGTTCCGCGATCGCAGCTCCCATAGCAGCCGGCGCTATTGTCGTGGTAGGAGATCTGCTCGCCTCCTTCGTCGAAATCCACCGCACGGAGGGTCCCCGGCAGGGTCCGCGCAGTGCCGCCAAACGGTACCTGCGCCACGACGATCCGCAGGGACTGGAAGCCACCGAACCCTGCGTCCACCACGACCCGCAGCACGTGGCGGCCCGCCGGGAATTTCACCCCTGACTTGACGGCTGAGCCCCAGAGCCCCCAGTAAACCGTATCTGGGACGTCCAAAGGACCGGTCACGTCCACGCCGTCCAACTCGACGTGGAACGAGCCACCCGGCTCCTCCGCGCCCACTTGGGCGACCAGCGCGTAGGTCCCCGCGGTCTTAACGTCGATCGTGTACTCCATCCAGTCCCCGGCTTCGAGGCGGACGACGCTGTCTCCATAGAGGTCTACCGCGGTCGTCCGGTAGTCCGATCCGGTGTCCGGCGTCACCTCGTGATAGGCGACGCCTTCACCGCCCTGGTCGAAGTCGGCGGCTTTGATCGTTCCCGGCACGGCGAAAGGCTCGCCGAGGAAGGATCTCTGGGCCGGGCTCGGACACTGGAAGTTCTCGTCGGTCGCCTCGTAGTTGACCGTGGCGCTCCACGCCCTGGCATAGGCCTGGGAGTAGCAGTCGAGCGAGCCGCTGACGCTCACGCTGGCGGCGCTCGCGAGCGAGGTACCGTCGTACCTCGGCTCCTCCCGGGTCCTGGAGTCGACGAGCGTGCTTCCCTCCGGCGTCGCCCGGGCATGGGCGTAGGAGTAGACGTTGCCGAGCTCGCCGCAGCCGCTGTGGAAGGAGGCGCTGGCGCTGGCGGTGACTCCCGGCGCGTCGACCGCCGGCAGCGGACCGGCGTCGGCCTGGTACGTGGTGGCGGGGACACAGGTCACCTCGGAGCCGACGGCAGCCAGTCCCGAGCCGCCGGCCTTGGCGTCCCTCAGGCTCGCGTTCGCCCGGGCCAGATCGCGTTGGAGGGTTGCGATAACCCGGGCGAGCTCAGGGGAGGGATAGGCGCTCTGCTCCCGCTCGAGAGAGCGGATGCGCTGCCGGAGCCGCCGCGCCGTGAAGCGCCGGCCCTCCTTGCCATAGGTGAACGTCTCGACCCGGTTCCCTCCCCCGCGCCGCTCGAGGACCCCCTCCTCCACCTCCCGCCACCCCTCGTCGAGCATCTTGTCCAGCCATTGCGGCCGGGGGTCCGGTTCGGGTGTTGCCGGGGCCTGGGCGGAGCCAGGACGGGCGGAGAGGATCGTCAGGGAGAGGGCGGCGGAGATCATCAAAAGCCTGGTTTTCACAGAGCCTCCCATGGGCTGTCGGTGTGGCCGGGATTGGCCGGAAGAGAGGAGCCCCCCGCCCGGACGGACGGGGGGCGCGAGGTCGAGGAGCGGCTATTGGACCCGCAGGATGCCCCACAGGCCGCTGTCGAGCCCTGTGGCGACGAGGTCGCGGAACAGATAGTCGCCGGTGATGGTGAACTTGCCGCCCGCGCCGTTGCGGAGCAGGGCGTCGAAGTGGTTGGTCGGCCCGTGGCCCATGCGCGCTCCTTCCCAGAAGGAGAAGCCGTTGCGGCCAAGCTGGGTCGAATTCTCGATGTACGGCTCGCGGTCCCACTGGTGGCCGTCCACGGCAAAGACCAGGTTGCGCGCGTGGCCGCTGGCCATCAGCACCCGGAAGCGGACCTTCTGGCCCGGCAGGGCCGGGAAGATCGGCGTCTGCGGATCGGCGCCGACCTTGGTGTTGGAGAGGACGTCAAACCAGTCGGGGAAGTCGTCGGTGTCCGAGAGCTGGGTGCCGGGCGCGTGCTGCATCCGTTTCCACAGCGGCTCGGTGCGATAGTTGACGGCCTTCTGACCCGAATCCTCGGGATCCTCGATGCAGGCGAGGTTGTCGACCGGCCAGCCGTGCCCGGCCGCCGGGACCGGGTCGTTGGGGTTGCAGAGGTTTCCCAGCGACTGTTCGGTCCGCATGTTGACGTCGTTCTGGAAGATCACCACGAACTCGCGGAAGCCGCCCTCGGAGCCGCCGGTGATGTTGGCCATCGAGCGCCGGACCGGGTCGAACTCGGAGATGAAGGCGTCCCTGGGCTCGATGATCAGCGCGCCGAACGCCCCTTTACTCGCGTGCAGGATGCGGTCCGACGAGATCAGGTTGGTGGCGCCGAACTCGATCGGCGTGGCGGTGACCGTCTCGTCCAGGTTGATCTTCACGTCGCCGGCATACCACTCGTAGGTCTTGGACTGGCCTGGCGTCACGGTCTGGGTGGCGTTGCGGCCGACGTTGGCGCCGTCGTAGCGGCTGACGTCGTAATAGAGGAGCTGCGGATGCAGCCCGACGTTGAGCGAAGGCTTCAAATCGTTGGCGTTGAAGCCCTCGACGATCATCGGCAGGGTGTTGTAGCCGTCGCGTTGGACCAGAGTCGCCGGCAGCTTGTTGCGCAGCGTGAGCTTGACGCACTCGCCGGCGCGGGCGCGCAGGATCAGCGGCTCGGGCCGCGAAGAGTACAGCGGCTTGAGCTTGCCCGCGGTATCCAGGTCGGCCGAGCGGACGTAGAGGATCGAGGTCGGGTCCCACAGGGGGCCGAAGCTGCCGTCGGTCCGGTTGTTGTAGACGAGCCGGCCGTTGGGCAGCGCGGCGCTGGCCGCCACGGCGGACACGTCGAACGTGCGGACCGGAGAGTCCTTGGGACAGGAGAAGGTATAGGCGCCCACGGCGCCCGGTTCGATGCCGGAGCTGCCGTTGGGGTTGTCCGGCAGCGGCTCGAGGTCGTTCCGCTGTCCCGTGTAGGCCCGCAGGATGCCCCAGAGGCCGTTCCAGAAGTCGTCGGTCGAGGAGCCGGCCGACCAGAGGCGGTCCACCGCGCCGCCCACCGGCTGAGGTTGGTGGACGAGCTGCGGGATGATGAACTCGAAGTGCTCGGAGATGCCCATCACCTGGCTGTTGCGGTAACCGGAGTCGGGCTCCGACGGCTCGAACAGCCACTTGACGCCGTGGACGCTGAAGTTGTGCCCCTCTTCGTGCGCCCCGACGAGCACCCGGATCTGTATCCGGTCGTTCTCGTAGGCGCGCAGCAAGGGCGTGAACGGGTCCTTGTCTCCGACGTCGTTGGTCAACGGCGCGTAGAAGCCGGGTTGGCTGTTGAACGCGGGGTCGGCGCGCGGGATGGAGGCGAAGGCGAAGGAGAGGTCGCCGGCCTGCCCGGACGCCTGCGAGTTGGTCTGCGGGTCGCGCACCCGCAGCGCCAGGGGCTCCTGGCGGTAGTTGACCGACATGGTGCCCGGGTCGTCGGCCGAAAGCGCCTCCGGACAGGGCGGCGGGGCGTTGCTCTCCGGGCACTGCTGTGGCCGCGCCAGCAGGTCGGGCAGGCCGATCTGCCTGCGGCCCGGCGGGTTGACGGCGTTGGCCGGGTCGGGGAAGGCCGTGCTGTCGCCTTCGTAGGCGAGTTGGAAGTCGCCGAACTCGAGCAGGAACTCGCGGTAGGAGGGCTCGGACCCGGGGATGATGACGGCCTGCCAGGTGGTGGGACCGCCGTCGTGCCGGCCGCCCAGGGCAGCTCCGGTCTCGTTGTGGAGCCAGGTCGAGCCGGCGGGCTCGACCACCAGGCCGCCGTAGAGCCCGGCCTGCTGGTGGGTCGAGGGGCCGAAGTGGTCGTGGGTGAAGACGGTGCGCAGCGTCCGGTCGTTGGCGTCGTTGTCGAGCACCGGGTCGGCCCACCAGCGCTGGATCGTGGTCTGCGCGCCGAGCCAGTCGCCCTCGCCGTCGCCGTCCTTGTCGGGGCCGGCGCCGAAGAAGGGGTGAGCCTCGGCGACCGGGCAGGTGAAGGTGCCGTCCCGCGGGTCGGTCGTCGAGCAGCCGTTGAAGGCGCGGATCGCGGCGATGCGCTCGCGCACCTCGCCCGGGCTGAACGAGCCGTCCTCGTAGTTGAAGCCGTTGGCCGCGCCGTCGGAGGCGGTGACGTCGAACTTCACCAGGTGGATGTGCTGGCCCAGGACGTCGGTCGGGGTGCGCACCTGGAAGTCGTCCTGCCGGTACTCCTTGGGCACCAGGTTGGTGAACCAGAAGTCGATGCAGGTGCCGCTGTTGGCGCGGAAGAAGAGCGGCTCCGGCGGCCTCTTGGGGCCGCCCGCGAGGCCCAGGCATTCGTCGGCGTCCTCCCACAGGGCGCTGAAGCGCTGCTGCGGGAAGTGCCAGCCGGCCTTGTTGATCTTCACGTCGTCCTCGATGTCGGCGGCCTTGATGATCAAGGGGTTGGCCCAGGCGTCGTAGTCGAGGCAGGGCTCGGCGTAGGGCGCGCCCTCGTTGCGCGGTTTGCCGTTGGTGGGGAACTTGGTCGTTTCGCCGCAGACGCCGTTGGGCTGGCAGCTGTCGTGAGCCTGGACCTCGTGGAAGGTCATCGCCTGCTTCTCCACCGCGGTGCCGTCTTCGGGCAGCAGCTCGGCCTGGGCGGTCAGCAGCTCCTTGTGGAAGTCGAGCCGGGTGTGCGCCTCGACAAAGGTGCCGTCGTTGATGCGGTGCCGCGGCAGGCCGCCGTCGTCGATGGTGTCGAGGGGCGGCTTGGGTGGGCGGTGACCGGCCAGGGAGGGGACGAAGAACGGGAACCCGGGATTGCCGGCGCCCGTGACCTGCGCCTGGCCCTGGACGATCTGGACCGTGGCGCCGGGTATGGGGGGCATCGGCTTGCCGGGCAGCGGCACGATCGCCGGAATGGGCGTGCCCTGGGCGATCTCGCCGTCCGGCAGGGCGCGGTTGGCGCCGGTGGCCGGCCGCCCTCCCTCGTCGAGCAGCGTGCCGCGCTCGAACACGTCGTGGACCCGCCAGAGCTCCCACATCCCCTGGGCGAAGTGCGGGTAGAAATGGCAATGGAAGATCGAGTCGCCCACGGTGCGGTTGCGGTTGCCGCCTCCCTCGTAGGCGATCTCGGCGGTGAACGACGCGCCGGGGCCGATGGCCTGGCTGTCCAGGTAGCTCGAGTTGTCGCTGTCGGCGGTGAACAGCCACTGGTGGGCGTGCAGGTGATGGATGTGGTGCTCCTTGGAGCCGCCGTGGAGCACCCGGAACCGGGTGTGGTCGTTGAGGTAGCCGTGGTGGACGTTGGACGGGTCGTCGGGGAAGAAGGCCTTGGTGGCCTTGGGTCCGGTCTGCAGCGTACAGGGCGCCTGGTTGTCGAGCCGGTCGAGCGAATCGCTGAATCCAGGGACCTCGCGCACCGCGTTGGGGCTCGACGTCTCGACGCCGCACGCCACGTTGGCCGGCTTGTCGACGATCATCGCCGGGTCCCCCACCGCCCAGGAGGAGAGGAAGAACTCCTCGTACTTGCACTCCGCGCAGTCCCACATCGGGCCGACCCCGAAGCGGTTGGCGAGGACCTCGGCGCCGATGCCGGCGGAGCCGTAGTTGATGGCAAAGGCGTCGCGCGCGCTGTGCAGGGTGAACGCGAGCTCGGGCTTCTCGAACTCGGGGAACGCCTGCACGGCGCCGGTCTCGTCATGGTAGATGACGGTGAACTCGCGGAACGGCTGGTGGCGGTCCGGGTAGGTGTAGTAGTTCAGGGGGAAGGCACCCGGCTCGAACCAGCCGGCCTTGACGGTGGTGCCGTTGGCCGGCGAGCCGGTGATGATCGCGTTCAAGTCGGTGTGGACGATCTCGTTGCCGTGGAGCATGTTGAGGACCGGCGTCCCGGCCCGCGGGTGGCCCGCCGGGTAGACGGCCTCGTAGTCGAGGACCGGCTGGCCGTAGGTCGTGGTGCCGGTGGTCGCGTAGTCGAGCTCCTGGCGGGTCGTCTGGCTGCGGTACCAGCGCGCGCCCTGCGGCTCGACGAGGATGGCGCCGAACAGGCCGGAGTTGGTGTGGCCGCCGTCCCCCTCGCCGCCGGCCCAGGCGCCGGCGCTCTGGACGACGTGCTCGCCCTCGCGGTCGCCGGCGTAGAGGGTGTAGACGATCGACTGGCCGACGTCGACCAGGCCGTTCGGGTTGGCCCCCACGTAGGTGCCGTCGTCGAGCGACGAGGAGGTCCATTCGAGGCCGACGGCGTGCATCGAGGCCCAGCGGGTGGCGGACTGGTTGTCGTCGCGCCGGACCGGGCTCAGCAGGTTCTGGAAGGTGATGCGCAGGCAGTCGCCCACGTTCACGCGCAGCACGATGGGACGCGGGCGCTTGTCCGGCCGCAGCCGTACATTGCCGGGCGACAGGCTGGAGCCGCTGGCCGGCACCACGTCGCGCCGCAGCGCGTACATCATGCCCTGCGGCTGGAGGGCGCCCAGGCGGTTCCAGAAGAAGACCTGGTCGAAAGCGACCACGTCGGCGGTCAAGGTGCGGGCGCAGGTCTGCGCCCGGGCGTCCCCCGGCAAGGCGAGGGACGACGCGAGCAACACAAAGAGCGGCAGGATCGTTCGCTTCCTGAACATCGGTCCTCCTCAGGGCTGAACGGTGATCGAGTCGAATGTACCGGCTTCGGAATATCCCGCGTCGCTGTCCACCACGAGCCGCATCACCTTGCGCCCGGCCGAGAGGCTCACGGTCCGCGTGACGGTCTGGAAGGTGTTCCAGCCGCCAGTCGCGGGGAAGGTCATCGGCCCGGTGACGTCCACGCCGTCGAATTCCACGTGGAAGATGCCGCCGCTGGATTCGGAGCCGACCCGGACGGCCAGGGTGTAGGTGCCGGTGGCGGTGACATCGACGGTGTACTCCATCCACTCGCTAGGCGTGGTGCGCCAGATGAGGTGCTCATAGCGGTCCACGTCGGCCTCACGGTATTCGCAGAGCCCCTCGCAGCCGGCCGTGTTGTCCTGGTAGGAGATCAGCTGGCCTCCATCGTCGAAGTCCACCGCGCGGACCGTGCCCGGCAGGGTGCGCACGGTGCCGCCGAAGGGCACCTGCGCCACGACGACGCGCAGGGAGTAGAAGGAGTCGAAATAGGTGTCCGCCACAAAACGCAGCACGTGGCGGCCCGCTGGGAATCTCACTCCTGCCTTGGTGGCCGAGCGCCAGCGCGTCCAGTTCCCCGAGTTTGGGACGGCGACCGGACCGGTCACGTCCACGCCGTCCAGCTCGACATGGAACGAGCCTCCGGAACTATCCGAGCCCACCTGGGCGATCAGGGCATAGCTGCCCGCGGTCGTGACGTCGATCGTGTACTCCAGCCACTCCCCGGCCGCGAGCGAATAGACATTGTCCTCATACATGTCCACGTCGGTCCCGGTCCGGTAGGTCGAGCCCGAGATGTTGCCCGGCGTCGTGTCGTGGTAGGAGATCCCCTCGCCGCCGTGGTCGAAGTCCGCGGCCTTGATCGTCCCCGGCACCGCGAAAGGCTTGCCGAGGAAGGTTTTCTGGACCGGGTCCGGGCACTCGTAATTCTCCTCCGTGGCCTCATAGTTGATGCTCATCGTGGAGGTCCAGGCCCTGGCATAGGCCTGGGAGTAGCAGTCGAGCGAGCCGCTGACGCTCACGGTGGCGGCGCTTTCGAGCGACGTGCCGTCGAACCTCCCCTGCTCCTGCGTCCTGGAGTCCACGAGCGTGCTCCCTTCCGGCGTCGCGCGGGCATGGGCATAGGAGTAGACGTTGCCGAGCTGGCCGCAGGTGTCGGAGAAGAAGGCGCTGGCGCTTGCGGTGACCCCCGGGGCGTCGACCTCCGGCAACGGGCCGGCGGAAGCTTCTGTCAGGGTGAGGGGAATACAGAGCGGCGTCCGCACCGGGCTTTCCTTGGATCCGGAGCCACCGGAGGAGCCGGCCTGGGCGCCGCTCAGGCTGGCCTTCGCCCGCGCCAGATCGCCTTCGAGGGTTGCGATGACCTGGGCGAGCTCCGGAGACGGATAGGCGCGCTGCTCCCGCTGGAGAGAACGGATGCGCTGCTTGAGCCGTCGCGCCGTGAAACGCAGGCCTTCCTCTCCATAGGTGAACGTCTCGACCCGGTTCCCTCCTGGACGCCGTTCGAGGACTCCCTCCCCTACCACCTGCCACCCCTCTTCGAGCATCTGGCCCAGCCACTGCGGATGGGGCTCCGGTTCGGGCGTCGCCGGCACCTGGGCCAAGCCAGGGCGGGCGCCGAGGATCATCAGGAAGAGGGCGGCGTAGATCATCAACAGCCTTGCTTTCACAAAGCCCTCCCTTTCGGGTCCTGCAGGCCTCTATTGGCCGGAAGGTAGGACCGGCCTCAGTGCAAAAATCTTGCCCTTATTTAAGTAGAAAAGAAATTCTAGGCATAGCCTTTTTTATTTCGGAAGGCACGACTCGAAAGCGCTGGCCCAGAGCCCCGGGCCGAAGCGGCTTGTAAAAAAGGGGAAGGTGATGGGGAAAGGTCTACGAAAAACAAGCCGCCGGCTCGAAGGGACATCCGAATATCGCAAGGTAACAATAGATATTTATTTCAGTGGTTCTTTTATAGATTGATTTTGGCGCGGTGGGATGTTATAACACTACCAACTAGGTCAGCATGCGCAGGGTTGGGGTTTCGGACCGCCAAGGAAGGAACGTCGCATATGCCGCTCAAACGGGTTGGGCTGCGACAAGGAGGGAGTCGCCTCATGCGTAAAGCCGGCTTCGTATTCATCGTCCTCCTGCCGCTGCTGGCCGTAGTGCTGAGGTCCGCGATGGGACAGGAGCTCCCGGAACTGCTGCCCGAGGACAATCCGGACGCCCACGCCCTGGCCGACAGCCTCTATCCGTCCGCCAAGGTCTGCGGCGAGTGCCACCCCAAACAGTACAGGGAGTGGAGCGTCTCGTCCCACGCCTATGCCAACCTCTCCCCGATGTTCAACAAGTTCGAGCAGAAGATCAACGACCTGGCTTCGGGCACCATCAACTCCTTCTGCGTCCGCTGCCACGCCAGCGTCGGCACGGCCCTGGGCGAGAGGCGAGACATTGCCTGGTGGGATCGCAGCCCGGCCTCCCGCGAAGGCATCACCTGCGTCACCTGCCACCGCATCGGGGAGGGCTACGGCAAGACGAATGCCGCGCGGCGGATCACTCCGGGCGGCATCCACGAGCCGGTGTTCGGTCCCTTCGACACCACGGGCGGCATCAAGGCGATCAGCAACGCGAAGCGCTTCCAGCTCATCGTGAGCCCCGACCAGCCCGACAGGCCGGACGGGCCCGACGGGAAATGGATCAGGATCCACCAGGCGGCGGTCCAGTCCGACTTCATCGTGGAATCGGAGTTCTGCGCCACCTGCCACCAGGTCCAGGTCCATCCCGGCATCAAGCTGGAAACCGTCTGGGAAGAGTACCGGTCGTCTCCCGCCGCCAAGAAAGGCATCACCTGCCAGCAATGCCACATGAGCACCACCCCGGGGCTGCCCAGCGGTTTTGCAGAAGGCCCCGCCGCCATCATCAACGGCAAGACCGTCAACGACAAGCGGCCGCTGACCGACCATACCTTCGTCGGCCCGGGCTACCCCATCAGCCATCCCGGCCTCTTCCCGTTCCGGATGGACGAGTCCCCCTTCACGCCGCGGCAGTGGTTGACGTTCAACTACCGCGCGAAGTGGGGGAGCGAAGCTTTCGAAAGCAAGGCCGCCCCAGGCTACGAGTTCCCGGCCGAGTGGCAGAACCCCGCCGACCGCAAGAAAGCCTGGGTCATCGTCGAGGAGAACCTCGTGAGGTGGCGGGAGCGGCAGCAGCAGCGCATCAAGCTCCTGGAGACCGCCTCGCACCTCGACGGGCCGTTTTTCAAGGGCCCCCCCGCGGTCGGCAAAGCTTTCTCGTTCGAGTACAAGATCACCAATCGCAACACGGGTCACAACCTCCCGTCCGGCTCTCTGGGAGCCCAGCCGGAATTGTGGCTCAACGTCGCTCTCATCGATCCTGACGGCAAGAGGATCTGGGAATCGGGCTACGTCGACAGCCACGGCGACGTCGCCGACCTCCAGTCCAAGGACGTCCAGAATGGCCTCATCGAGCACGACGACCAGCTCGTCAGCATGCAGGCCAAGTTCATCACCACGAATCTGAAAGGGACCGATCGGGAGATGTATCTGCCGATCAACCTGGACTTCGACCAGCTCCCCTTCATCCGCCCTGGCGGCACACCGACCTCGCTGCTCAACCATCCTCCCTTCGCGCGCATGGAGAAACGCAGCATCCCGCCTCTGGCCACCCGGGTCGCGAAGTACAACGTCCCGGGGATGCTGTTGACCAGACCCGGCACCTACCAACTCGCCGTGCGCCTGCGTGGCCGGACCGAGCCGATCTACTTCATGGAGTTCGTCGAGGCCACGAAGGACATGATCCGGGCCGAGAACCAATGGGCTGACGACATCCATCCCTACGCCGTCGAATTCGAGGTCCGCTGAGAGAGGGGCGAACATGAACAGAAAAGCGTGGTCTGCGAACCCTTTGTTCCTTGCCTTGCTCCTGCTCGTCCTGGGTGCCCCGTACGCCTTCGCCGCCGAGACAGAGGAACCCCACGAGACAGAGGAACCCCAGATGTCGCCCGAGGCCAGGATCCTCGGCGAGCTCCACCACCTCGATGCGCCGGCCGAGGGCTGGTTCAAAGAAGATCCCCCGTACGTCGAGGACGAGTACGACGCCGAGGCCCAACTGGCGATTTACGATAAGAAGCACATGAACCGCACGGCGAATCCACCCGTCGAGCTGGGCCGCCGCCTCTACGACCGTGGCGCCTATGAGCCCCGCCCCACCTGGCTCGGCGAGAAAAATCCGATCAACTTCCACTTGATGGCTTACGGCGACCTTCGTGTCGGCGCCGCCTATTACGACAACGGCGTCCCCGCCGCCAACGGCAAGACCGAGCAGTCGGTCGTCGCCGCCCGTCTCAACCTTGACATGGACATGGCCCTCACCGCCACCGAGCGCATCCACGCCTTCGTGCGCCCGCTCGACAGAAACGGCTCGTTTACGCGCTACCAGATCAGCGGCGGCGTCGAAGACGAATTCGTCGACGAGCTCGACTTCGTTCTCGACACTCTCTTCTTCGAAGGCGACCTCGGACCGATCAGCCAGGGGTTGACCGGCAGGAGCAACTCGCTCGACCTGCCGATCGCCCTCGGCCGCGTTCCTCTGTTCACCCAGAACGGCATCTGGCTCGACGATGCCTTCGACGGCCTGGCCTTCGGCATCGCGGCGAAGAACAGCCCATCGCTCGACATCAGCAACATGGACTTCACCTTCTTCGCCGGCTTCAACAAGGTGACGACCGCCGCCGTTCCGGGCAGCGACGACAATGCCGATGTCTTCGGCTTCGCCGGATTCGCCGACGCCTGGAAGGGGTACACGGAGCTCGGCTATGGCTACGTCGATGCCGGCGTCAGCGACCTGAGCTACCACAACGTCACCGCCGCGTTCACCCGGCGGTACGGCGGCCGGGTGAACAACAGCGTCCGGCTGATCGGCAACTTCGGTCAGAGCGCGGCCACGAAGACGGCCGACGGGCTGCTGGTCCTGGTGGAGAGCTCGCTCGTCCCGCGGCGTCCGTGGAATTCCATCCCGAGCCCCGCGAACGTCGTCCCCTACTTCAACCTCTTCGCCGGCTTCGACAGCCCGCAGCCGCTGGCGCGGGCCGCCGATTCCGGCGGCGTGCTGAAGAACACCGGCATCAACTTCGAATCCGACGGCCTGACCGGCTACCCGACGCTCGACGCCCGCGCGCACGACTCCTACGGCGGGGCAATAGGACTGGAGTACCTGTTCAGCCTCGACCGTCAGATCGTCATCGAAGGGGCGGTGGTCCAGCGCATGGACGACAACGCTCTGGGCTCCGAATACGCCCTCGGGGCCCGATATCAGCACCCGATCACCAACGCCTGGATCGTGCGCCTCGACGCCATGCACGGCTGGCGCGAAGGGCGGAAGGACGTTTACGGGGCGCGCCTGGAAATCCGTCGCAAATTATGACGCAGCCTCGAAGCGGCCAGGGAAGGAGGCTCTCGATGTCCATTTTTCAGCTTCACGTCAACGGCACGCCGCACACTGTCGATGTAGACGGCAACATGCCCCTGCTCTGGGTCCTGCGCGACATCCTCGGTCTCACGGGGACCAAGTTCGGTTGCGGCATCGCGCAGTGCGGCGCCTGCACCGTCCACCTCAACGGGCGGGCCGTGCGCTCCTGCGCCATCGACGTGGGCGCGGCCTGCCTCTCGGAGATCACCACGATCGAGGGCCTGTCGCCCGACGGCAGCCACCCGTGCCAGCAGGCGTGGGTCGAGCTCGGCGTGCCGCAGTGCGGTTTCTGCCAGCCGGGCCAGATCATGGCCGCCGCGGCGCTCCTCGCCCACAACGGCAATCCCAACGACGAAGACATCGACAACGCGATGCGCGGCAACATCTGCCGCTGCGGCACCTATCCACGGATCAAACAGGCGATCAAGAACATCGCGGGGACTTAGTCATGAAAGCCATGATCTATCAAGTCACTCGCAGGGACTTTCTCCGGCAGACTGGCGTGGGCGCGGGAGCGCTGGTGCTCGGATGTACGATCGCGCCCGAGGCGTCCGCCCTCGACCTGCCGTCGCCCGGCGAATTGATCCACGGGATTCCCGTCCCGAAAGTCCCGTTCGTCGCCCTCAAACTGAACGGCGACGTGGTGATCATCACTCACCGCGCGGAAATGGGACAGGGCATCCGCACGAGCCTCGCCGCGGTGCTGGCCGACGAGATGGAAGCGGACTGGTCGCGCGTCACGCTGCGCCAGGCGGATGCCGACTCGACGAAGTTCGGCGTGCCGTTCCCGTATCCCATCCCACCCGAAGCCAAACTTGGGTATCCATATAACAAGCCCAGAGGTGCCAAGCCGCTGTTCATCCTCGACGGCGATGTCGCCCAGTTCACCGACAGCTCGCGCAGCATGGCCGCGTACTACGTGCCGATGCGTCTGTTCGGCGCGGCCCTGAGGCGGGCGATGGTCAGGGCCGCGGCAAAGAAGTGGGGGATCCCTGCGGAGCGCGCGCACGAGGAGTGCTACGCGGAGCAGCACAAAGTCAAACACAAGGGTAACGATCACCGTCCACTCGACTACAAGCGTCTCCTGCTGGGCGCGCAGAAAGTGGAAGAGCCGAAGTATGACGAGCTGACGGAGAAATGGCTGAAGAAGCGGGATCAGTGGCGCTACATCAACAAAGAGAAGATGCGCGAGACGTTCCGGGGCGACGCGCGCGCGATGGTGACCGGGAAGGTGCAGTATGGCGCTGATATCCAGATGCGCGGCATGCTCACCGCCATGATCGAGCGTTGCCCGGTGGCCAACGGCACCGTGAAGAGCTTCGACGCCACCGAGGCGCTGAAGGTGCCGGGTGTGGTGAAAGTGATGAAGGTTTCGATCCCCACTCGCCTCGGTCCTGGAGGCGTCGGCACCGCGTTCATTCCGCACGACGGCGTGGCCGTCCTGGCGGAGAACACCTGGGCCGCCTGGCAAGGGCGCCGCAAGCTCAAGCCGACCATCGAGTGGGACCTCAGCTCTCCGGTCGCTTCGGACAATGCCCGCTATGACTCCACGACCTATCGCCGCACGCTGGAGGAGTCGACGTCCAAGCCGGGCAAGCCGGTGCGCTATCGAGACGACGTCGATGCCGTGTTCCCGGGGGCGAACACCGTCGAGGCGCACTATTACGTGCCGCACCTCGCTCAGGCCCCGATGGAGCCGCCCGTGGCCACCGCCCGTTTCGACGGGGACCATCTCGAGATCTGGACGCCGACACAGAATCCAGACATGGCGCAGCAAATGGCCGGCGTGGTTGCCTTCGGCGTTCCATACGAAGAATGGGAGACCGAGACGACCAAGGAGGAGATGCGGAAGAAGGTCACCCTGCACATGCCGTTCCTCGGCGGAGGTTTCGGGCGCAAGTCGAAGCCCGATTACGTCGTCGAGGCGGCGTATCTGGCGAAGGAGAACCCCGGCATCCCGATCCGGGTGCAGTGGACGCGCGAGGACGACATCCAGTTCGCCTACTTTAACGCGGCCAGCGACCAGTACTTGAAGGCCGCTCTCGGCGCCGACGGCCGTCCCACGGCCCTCCTGCAGCGCAGCGCGTTCACGTCGCTCTTCGCGACGCTCTTCCCGCCGCCGCGGCAGGATTTCCCGCGCGAGCTCAACACCTTCTTCGCGGAGAAACGGAGCGTTTTCCGTCTCGGAGGCCAGTATCCGTACGGCTCCAGCATCGAGCGGTCCCAGGGTCTCGAGGACATGCCCTTCGACGTGCCGAACCTGCGTCTCGAGAACTGCGAGGCCCCCAACTACATCCGCGTCGGGTGGATGCGCTCCGTGGCGAACATCTACCACGCCTTCGCCATCTGCTCCTTCGCCGACGAGATGGCGCGAGCGGCCGGACGCGATCCGAAGGACTACCTGCTCGATCTGATCGGACCAGGAAAAGTCCTCGACCTCCAGAACGAGCACGTCGAGCAGAACTACAACAACGAGTTCCCGATCGAGAAGATCGAGGTGCCGTTCAGCGGCAGTAAAGTGTTTCAGGTCATCCCCGGCTACCCGCCCGACACGCGGCGCCTGCGGAAGGTGGTGGAGGAGGTGGCCCGCATTTCGGGCTGGGATGCGAAGAAGGGCAAGCTGCCGAAAGGCCGCGGCCTCGGCATCGCCGCCCACCGCAGCTTCCTGAGCTACGTCGCCCTCGTGCTCGACGTGTCGCTGACGGACAAAAACGAGCTCACCATCCACGAAGCGTTCTGCGCCATGGACTGCGGCCTGGCCGTCAACCTCGACCGCGTCAGCGCGCAAATCGAAGGCGGCATCAACTACGGCCTGAGCATGGCCCTCCTCGGCGAGATCACGGTCAAGAACGGGGCCGTCGAGCAGCACAACTTCGACGACTACCCCGTGCTGCGCATGGACCACGCGCCGAAGAAAGTCTCGATCCACTTCGTCCAGACCGACTTCGATCCGACCGGAGCCGGCGAGCCCCCGACGCCAGTGGTGGCTCCCGCTCTGGCCAATGCGATCGTCGCCGCGGGCGGACCGCGCATTCGTGAGATTCCGTTTTCCAAGCACGTCGTGATGCTCTGAACCGGGAGGTTCCCATGCAGAGATTCCGAAATCGAGCTCTCGTCGGATTTTTCGTCCCGCTGCTCATCGTCGCGCTGGCGGGCTGCGCCAGCCGGCCCGTGAGACAAAGCTGGGTGGTCGACTACAAATACGTCGACTTCGACCCATTCCCGGGGATGAACGTTCAGGGGCGGAACGTCGCGCTGACCCCGGAGGACATCAATGGCCGCGTGATCTGGAACCTCTGGTCGGGTGACAATGCCGGGTTCTGGAACTGGCTCGCCCAGTACGGCTTCGGTACCAGCGACTTTCTGAAAATGATCGCTTCGCCACGGAACCAGCGCTTTCAGACCTATGGCATCGTCAACCAGCCCGGCTTCATGCAGACGTCCCAGGCGGACGACTACGGCCTCTACATCGACGTCCCGCGTGAGGCGGGCTCGAAGTACGACATCGACAAGCGCCTCGACCTCGCCACCTACGGCATGTCCAGCGGCGTCATGGGCCTGCGGCTGTTCAAGAACCCGAAATTCGATCCCGCGAAGTGGGACGTGAAGCGGTTCTGGGACGATCCGAACTACTACACGGACCCCAAGCTCGAGCGGCCCTACCGAATCGGGATGGCCTGCTCGTTCTGCCACGTCGGGCCGGATCCGACGAACCCGCCGGCGGATCCCAACGAGCCCGATTTCGCCAACCTCTCCGACTATGTCGGCCAGCACTATATGAAGGTGTGGGAGGTTTTCGGCCACGAGCTCGGCCCCGACAACTTCGTCAAACAGCTCCTGATGTCGAATCCGGCCGGTACGCTCGACACGTCGTTCATCTCCACCGATTACCTGAACAACCCGGGAACGATGAACGGGGTCTACCACCTCCCGCCTCCCGGGCGCGTCGCCGTGGCGGCTCCGGAGAAGGTAAGCGGCGGCGCGGCCGATCTGAAGAACCTCGAGTACGTGCGGGGGCAGCGCGACATGGTCGTGACTCCGCGCGTTCTCAAGGAGGGCGCCGACTCGGTGGGTCTCAACGGCGCTCTCTCACGCGTGTACCTGAACATCGGCGAGTACTGGGAGCAGTGGACGCGCCACTTCCGGCCGCTGGTCGGCATCAAGAAGCAGACGCCGATCCGGGTGAAAGATGCACAAAAACTTTCACCGGCGTGGAACTGGAGCGAGGAAGCGTCGCCTGACCTGGCGGCATACCTGATCAAATTCGCCAAGGGTCACAAACTCGCGGAGGCTCCGGGGGGCCGCAAGCACCTCACCGCCGATCAGGCGCAGCTCGGCCGCGGCAAGCTTGCCTTCGCTCAGAACTGTGCCCGCTGCCACTCGAGCAAGCGGCCGCCGCAGGGCGTCGACCCGAAGTCGCCCGAGGGGCTCGCCTGGTTCGAGAAAGCCGTGATGCAGCCCGACTTCCTGGAGGGCAACTTCCTCGCCAGCGAGGAGCGCATCCCCATCACCGAGGTCAGGACCAACGCCACGCGCGCGGCGGCCACGAACGGGCTGGCAGGGCGCATCTGGGACAACTTCACGTCCGAGACCTACAAGAAGCTCCCGCCTGTCGGCGCGATCGACGTGTGGGACCCCATCGGGAAAGTCGACGGCAAGTGGACGGTCCCGAGCCCCGGCCGAGGCTACTACCGTCCGGCCTCGCTCGTCAGCGTCTGGAGCAGCGCTCCGCTCCTCCACAACAACGCCATCGGCAAACACGTGCATGGCGTCTCCGTCGATGAACGGATGGAGGCCTTCAACGACGCCATCACCAAGCTCCTCTGGCCGGAGAAACGCGCCGGCGCGGCGGGGAACAAGGATGGCGCGGACGGGCAATCGACGTCTCTCTGGCTGACGACGCAGGAGAGCTGGCTGAGGTTGCCGGAGTCGTACCTCGACTCGCGCGCCTTGCGGCGCCTGCTGCGGAATCACATGGAAACGGATCCCGCGACCGGCGCGAGGTACTTCGCCTTCGGGCCGATTCCGAAAGGAACGCCGGTGAATCTGCTGGCCAACACCAACGCCGAGCTTGGCGGCGTGCGCAAGGCCGGCGACCTGGCCCATCTTCTGATCGATTCGGTGAAGGTGATGAAGGACATCAAGCGCCAAGGTCTGACGGGAGATGCGGCCACGAGACGTTGGTTGGAGTCCTCTGTCGTGAAGGAGCTCTACCGTCTCAATTCCTGCCCCGACTTCATCGAGGACAGGGGCCACTACTTCGGTACCGATCTGCCCGACGCCGACAAACGCGCGCTGATCGAGTACGTCAAGACCTTCTGAATGGGCGGATGAAATGGGCACTCCGCAGAATCCCGATTTCGACTACATCGTCATCGGGTCCGGCGCGGGGGGCGGGCCGGTGGCGGGGCCGCGCCCCCGCGCCGGCGTAACCGGCCGCCCACAACGGGGCGGCCCGGCGCCCGG
>JBKKAU010000052.1:0-1490 GCA_046714475.1 Thermoanaerobaculia bacterium | reverse complement strand
CGGGGCCAGCGGCAGCTCCAGCAAGCCCGAGAGGTTGAGCGCCAGCAGCGGGGACGCGACGGCCAGCACGGCGGCCGCGGTCACCGGCTCCTTGAGCTGCGTGCCGGCCAGGAGCGCGGTGACCCAGCAGGCCAGCAGGATCCCGAGAGCCGCCGCGCCGGCGTTGCGCCGTCCCCTCTCCGGCTCCTGCCGCAGGGCCAACAGCTCGGGGACGAGCAGCGCCAGGACCATGGGCGTCAGGTTGAGCAGCAGGCCGCCGAGGAAGGCGAAGAGCAGTGTCCTGGGAAGGCTGGCGGGCATACCCGGAGCGGAAGGCGCGGGTCCGGCCCGGAGGCCGACCTCGCGCCGCGCCTCCAGGCTCACCGGCCGGTTCCCCTGAGAAGCATGCCGCAGACCGGTCGCCGTCCAGGCGAACGCCACCTTGTCGGGGAGGGGTTTGTTCACCTCGCGCGGGCTCAGCGGCACGCGGAAGACCAGGCCGTCCCCCCCCTTCTCGTCAACGCGCGCCTCGGGCCGGCCCGTGGCGAAGACGTCCTGGCTCTCCAGGAACAGCCCGGCGGAGGCCGGATCGCCGTCGACCCCGCGCACCCGCACCTCCAGTGCCAGCCCCGCCGGACCCTCGACCAGCGCGCCGTCGGTCGACACCCCGGCCAGCCGCTCGGCGGGTACGGCCACCTGGCCGGCCCAGCGCTCGAGCAGCGGCGCGGTCTCCGGATCGGGCCGGGGGCTGTCGCCCACCAGCTGCGCCAGGCTCAGGGTGTAGCGGTAGGGGATGCAGTCGACCTCGCAGACCAGGTAGTCGACCTCGACGCTCAAGGGCCGGGAGTCGCTGCCCACCGCGGGCTCCGGCAGGGTGACGCGCAGCGGATAGACCACCTCGTCCTCGTAGCCGAAGGCGACCAGGTCGCCCGGCAGCTCGAAGCGCTTGGGGGCCGGCCAGAGGATCTCGGCCTGGGTGGCCTCGGCGAGGGCGGGCTCGTGCACGGTCACGACCGGCGGAAAGCCGGCGTCGCCGCTGTTCTTCCAGTAGACGTGCCAGTTGGGGGCGAGGGTGAAGTGGAGGCCGAGCTGGAGCTCGCCGGAGCGCGGCGCGGTCTGGTAAGGGGTGATCAGGCGCACCCGGGACTGCTCGTTGACCGACCAGTCGGAGGCCGCCGCCAGGACAGGAGCCGTCCCGAGGAGGGCTGCGGTAAGAGTCAGGAGCGCATGTCGGAACGCGTTCATCGAGGGACCTGGGCCAGGCAGTTTCGAGAACGGGGAGACGGGGGCTAGAATTCCCCGCGGTCCACAGGGAGATCGGGACGATCCCATTGTATGCGAGTCCACTTCACCAACCTCGGCTGCAAGTTGAACCAGGCGGAGGTCGAGCGGCTCGCCCGCGACTTCCGCGCCGCCGGGCACCGGGTGGTCGGCTCGCTCGACGAGGCGGACCTCCACGTCGTCAACTCCTGCACGGTGACGCAGACCGCCGCCCGCGGCTCGCGCAAGGC
>JBKKAU010000051.1:0-3353 GCA_046714475.1 Thermoanaerobaculia bacterium | reverse complement strand
TTTCCGCTCTCGCCAACGGCACAAACTTCGAGCAGGGGACGCCGGTCGCCACCGTGCGCCTGGAGCGGATCGGCGCTCCGGCCCGTGAATGTACGCTGCGGGCCGGCGAAGGGACGGGGGAGTGGGCGGCGCGGCGGCCGGACGTCCAGGCGGCGGCCCGGCTGCAATCCCCGCCCGCCTGGTTCTCGTGGGTGGCGGCGGACGGCTTCTTCGCCCAGCGCTACCGTGCCCTCTGGCAGGTCGAGAAACCCGGCCCGTTCACGCGGCTGCGCGTCGAGCGCGTCCCCGGTCTCGCCCCGGAGGTGACGATCGCGCTCCACCAGATGGAGGTCCGGCGTTGAGCCCGCGACATCGGGAGATTTTCCGGACGGGCGTCGTCCTGGCGCTCGCGGCGGTCGCCTCAGTCCTCGTCTCCACGCGGCTGCCGCTGGCGCCGGGCGACCCGTTCCACGGCACCTTGTCGATCCTGCCGTTGCTCCTCGCCGGCTTCCACCAGCTCCACCTCTGGGCGGTCCGCCAGGGTGGCCGGCCGCTGCCGGCCGCGGGCAGCGCGGGGGAGCTCATGGCGCTCGGGCTCCTCGTGCTGCTGGTCCTCGCCCGTCCCCACCTGGGGCTCGCCAGGGCGGACGAGGCGGTCGCCGCCGGGCTGCTGCTGGCGCTCGGCCACCGCGTCGCCCGCCAGACGGCCGCGCTGCGGCCGCTTCTCGGCAGCCGCCTCCCGAGCCGCCCCTCGGTCCTCTTCCTGCTGCTGCCGTTCCTGGCCTACCTCGCGATCCTCCCCTGGTCGGCCCGGCACCGGCAGCCGGACGGCGACGAGCCCTACTACCTGCTCATCACCCACAGCCTGGCCTACGA
Source organism: Thermoanaerobaculia bacterium (assembly GCA_046714475.1). Taxonomy (GTDB): domain Bacteria; phylum Acidobacteriota; class Thermoanaerobaculia; order Multivoradales; family UBA5704; genus DASPJI01. The sequence goes on along the minus strand of JBKKAU010000051.1, from coordinate 2,498 downwards.
CTTCGACGCCGACCTCACCGACGACTACCGTGAGGGGGAGTGGCGGCACTACATGGACCGGCCGATCGAGCCGCAGCCGGGCGATCCGGTGGGGCCGGACGGCGAGCTGTACTCGCGGCACAACGAGCTGCTGCCGATGGTCCTCGCCCCCGCCTACCGCCTCGGGGGCAAGACGGGCGCCCTGGTCATCATGGCCCTGCTCAGCGCCCTGCTCGCCTGGCTGACGCTGCGGCTCGCCCGCCACTACCAGCCCGAGCGGCCGGGCGAGAGCCTCGCCGCCTACGGTCTGATCGCGTTCGCGCCGCCGCTGCTGCTCTACTCCTACCAGGTCTGGGTCGAAGTGCCGGCCGCCGTCCTCGCGGCCCTGGCGCTCGACCGCCTGCTCAGCCTCAAGGAGGAACGGAGCTGGGGGTGGAAGCAGTGGCTCGGCCTTGGGGTTCCGATCCTGCTCCTGCCGCTGGTCAAGATCCGTTTCCTGCTGATCGCGGCGCCGCTCCTCGCCCTGGCCTGGTGGCACGCCGGCCGGCCGCGCAAGCCGCTCCTCCTCCTGGGAGGGCTCCTGGCGGCGGTCGCCGGCGGCATCCTGCTCTACAACCACTTCCTCTACGCCAACCCGCTCAAGATCCACAGCTGGCAGGAGCTGGACCTCCACCAGTACCGCGGGCTCTCCTATCTGGCCGGCGGCCTTGGGCTGTTCTACGACGCGGCGTTCGGGCTCTTCGGCTGCGCGCCAATCTGGCTGCTGCTGCTCGCCGCCGTGCCGCTGCTCGTCGTCCGCCGCGACCGCCTGCTCCTGGACCTGGCGGCGCTGACCCTCCCGTATCTGGTGATCGTCGCGCCGCGCAGCGAGTGGTACGGCGGCTGGTCGCCGCCGTTCCGCTACCCGCTGGTCGCGCTGCCGCTGCTCGGGCTCGCCCTGATCCCCCTTCTCGCCCGCCGCGACCGGCCGGGAGCGCGGGCGCTGCTCGCCGGTCTTATCGCTCTGACCCTGGCGCTGACCCTGGTCTGGGTGGTGGTCCCCGGCTGGACCTACAACTTCGCCGATGGCGGCAGCTATGTGCTCGACGCCCTGAGCGAGCGGCTGGACGCCGACCTCATCCGGCTCTTCCCCAGCTCGGTCCGGCCGCGCGCCGCCACCTGGGTCTGGCCGGCCCTGACGCTCCTGCTGGTGCCGCTGCTCTGGTGGCTGGGCCGCCGCCCGCGGGGCTCCTGGGGTCCGGGGCTCGCCACCGTCGCCGGCACTGCGGGGCTGCTGGTCCTGGCCGCGGCCCTGCCGGCGCTGGCGGCGCGGCTGCCCACCCGCGTGGTGGAATTCGAGGACCCGCAGGTCCGCAAGAGCGGCGGCCATCCCCATCCCGACCTCTGGGTGATCGACCGCACCCGGTACCAGGGCGGCTGGGTGCTGCGGGTCAGCGAGACGATCCGGGTGCCGGTGAGGCCCGGCGGCCGGCGGGTCCGGCTCAGGATCCACGCGCAGCACATCCGCAACCAGCCGGTGCCGTTCTATCTGGACATCCGCGCCGGCGACCGGCTGCTCGCCGTCTGGGAGCCCGCGCGCGCGAGGGTCTGGGAGGAGATCGAGCTGGGACCTTTCGACTGGCGCGACGGCGAGCCGCTGAACCTGATCGCGTTCGGAGAGCACCCTCCAGGGGCGCTGAACGCCGCCATCCTCGACCGCATCGAGCTGGACTGGATGTGACCACGGCCAGCGCCGTCGTGCCCACCCTCGATCGGAGTCTCTGGCTCCTCCCCTGTCTGGAGGCCCTGCGCCGGGACGGCGGGCCGGACCTCCAGGTGATCGTGGTCGACCAGGGGCCGAATCCCATCGACCTCCCCCCCGGCCTCGCCGACTGCGTGTTGCGGCCGGGAGGGAACCTCGGCTTCGCCGCCGGCACCAATCTGGGGATCGCCGCCGCGGCGGGGGACCTGGTGGCGGCGGTCAACGACGACGTGCTCGTCGAGCCCGGCTGGCTCGGGGCGCTGACCGCGGCGCTCGCGGCCGACCCTCGGGCCGCCGCCGCCCAGGGGGTCAACCTTCTTATGGACGACCCGCGTCTCGCCGACGGCTGCGGCCTGGGCTGGAACCGCTGGTGGCAGTCGGTCCAGCTCGGGCACGGCCTGCCGGCGCCCGACGCCACGGCCGCCACCCGGGAGGTCTTCGGCGTCTCGGCGACCGCGGCCCTCTACCGCCGGAGCGCCCTGGAGACCGTGGCGCCGTCGGGGGACGCCTTCGATCCCCGCTTCGGCTCGTACTATGAAGATGTCGACCTCGCCGTCCGGCTGCGCGCCGCCGGCTGGCACGGCCTGGTGGTCCCGGCGGCGCGCGCCCGGCACGCGGGCTCGGTCACGGGGGCGACCCTGGGCCGCGAGCGCTGGAGCCGGATCTACGGCAACCGCTACCTCGCCGCGGCGGGCCTGCTCGGCGGCGCCTTCTGGGCGCGGCTCCCCCGCATGGCCTTCCGCGACCTGATCGATCTGGGCCGGGCGGTCCTGGAGCG
>JBKKAU010000050.1:0-8737 GCA_046714475.1 Thermoanaerobaculia bacterium | reverse complement strand
CGACCGACGGCGGCGCCACCTGGACGTTCTCGCGGCTCGCGCCGCACCACCCGGCGCCCCTCACGCTGGCCATCGACCCGCGGGAGCCGCGGCGGGTCTACGCGGGCGGCATCGGCGGCGCCGTGTTCCTCAGCGAGGACGGCGGCGAGACCTGGCGCCCCCTGAACGACGGGCTGCCCTCCGCCAACGTCCTCGACCTCCAGGTCGACCCCTTCGACCCCGACACCGTCTACGCGGCGACCCTCGGCGGCGGCATCTACGCCTTCACACTCCCGCCCGGAGATTGATTCAGAGGAGAGCCATGCTCACCCGTATGCTCGCGCTGGCCCTGCTCCTCCTGTCCTTCCGTCTCGACGCCGGGCAGGACGTCTGGACCCCGATCGGTCCGGAGGGGGGCGAAGTGACCGCCCTGGCCTTCGCCGCCAACGGCCGCACGGTCTATGCCGGCACCCCGCACACCGGCGTCTTCAAGAGCATCGACGCCGGGCGCTCCTGGTCCTTGACCGGCACCCGCATCAGCGGCCAGGTGCAGGACCTGGCGACCCATCCCTCCCGGAGCGCCACGGTCTACGCGGCCACCACCAGAGGGATCTGGAAGAGCGACGACGACGGCGCGACCTGGCGCGACCTGACTCCCAGCCTGCCCGGTTTATTCGAGCCCCCGTACGCCCGGATCGTGGCCGTCGACCCGCTCTCCCCGAATACCGTCTACCTCAATCTCCTGAGCAGCTTGGGGCCGTTGATCTTCCGCTCCGCCGACGGCGGCGCCTCCTGGGAGATCGCGAACACGGGCCTGACAAATGCGTCGGCGGTGCGGGCGATCGCCGTCCACCCCCGCAAGCGAGGGGTCCTGTTCGTGGCCACCTCGGACGGCATCTTCCGCAGCAACGACTCGGGCCGGACCTGGCATCGTTCCGGCCTGCGCGGCAGCGACGTCTTCGACGTGGAGGTCGATCCCCTGCAGCCGTCCCGTCTCTACGCGGTGCGGATGGTCCTCAGGGAGCAGAGCTCTCGCACCGGTCGGGCTCTACCGGCTCGTCCTCAACCCCCAGGACCCATGGACGCTGTACGTCTCCACGTTGTTGTCCGTCTACAAGAGCACCGACGGCGGCGAGACCTGGAGGCGGCTCGACGGGTCCCCCTCGGTCATCGCGCTCGCCCTCGATCCGGCCGAGCCGGGCACGCTCTACGGCGGGAGGAGATACACGACGCTCTACAAGAGCACCGATGCCGGAGAGCACTGGGCGGCCCTGCCCTCCACGAACGGGTTCGACACGACGATCCTGACCGTCGATCCGAACCGGCGCTCCACCCTCTACGCCAACGTGTGGCATCTCCACGAATCGCCCGGGATGCGCCTGGACAGCGTACGCCGCTCGACCGACGGCGGAGCGACCTGGACCAAGCTGCTGGAGCCCCAGATGCCCCCCCAAACGCTACCGCTCACCTTCTGGGACATCGCCGTCCAACCGGGCAACTCCAACCGGGTGCTGGCGGCGTTCTCCAGGAACAACGTCAACGACGACCCGATCCGCGGCGGCGTCTACTGGACGTCGGACCAGGGCGCCACCTGGAGCATCTCGCGCCTCGACGCCGAAAATTCTCCCGCGCTGTCGCTGCTCTTCATGCCGTTCCGCCCGTCGCGCGTCTACGCCGGCAGCATCGGCCAGGTTTTCGTCAGCAACAGCGCCGGCGCCACCTGGACCCTCCTGGGACAGGGCCTGCCGAGCGTCCGCGTGACGGACCTCGAAGCCGCTCCCTTCCGCCACGACACGGTGTACGCCGCCACCCCAGGGGGGCTCTTTGTCCTCACCCTGACGGCCGGGCATTGAGGAGGGCTCATGACCGTATGGCTGCTCGCCCTCACCTTGCTGCTGCTCTCCACTCCGTTGCGGGGAAGCGAGAACGCCTGGACCCCGGTCGGCCCCGAGGGGGGCGCGGTCCAGTCGCTGGCCATCGCATCCAACGGCCGCACGGCCTACGCCGGCACCGCGACCGGACAGGTCTTCCGGAGCGCCGACACCGGACGGACCTGGACCCTGATCGTTCCCAATCTTGGCGGAGCCGTCTGGCGCCTCGAGGCCGACACGATCTACGCCGCGACCGAGGGAGGGCTCTACAGCCTGACGTATCATCCGGGGCGATGACACAGATCCCACCGTTCTACGACCCTGCGCACGCCGCCGACTGGAGCTACCAGCCGGACCAGCAGGCGCTCTTCGAGGCGGCGCAGGCGTGGCGCCGCCAGCGCGGCGTGCGCCCCGCGAGTGAAGACCGCCGGCGCATCCACCTCCTGCTGATCGACCTGCAGCGCGACTTCTGCTTCCCGCGCGGCTCGCTCTATGTCGGCGGCCGGAGCGGCACCGGCGCGATCGACGACAACGACCGCATCGCCCGCTTCGTGTACAGGAACCTCGAAAGGATCACCGAGGTCATCTGTACGCTCGACACCCACTTCCCGTTCCAGATCTTCTCCCCCTCCTTCTGGCTCGGCGAAGACGGCAATCCCCCCGCGGCGCACCAGGAGATCACAACGGCCGACATCCGGGCCGGCCGCGTGCGGCCCAACCCGGCGATCGCCTCCTGGACGGCGGACGGCGACTACGAATGGCTGCGACGGCAGGTGGAGTTCTACTGCCAGGAGCTCGAGAAGGCCGGTAAGTACAGGCTCTACCTCTGGCCTCCCCACTGCCTTCTGGGGAGCGATGGCCACGCCCTGGCGGGGGTGATCCACGAGGCGCGGCTGTTCCACTCCTGGGTCCGGGGCACGCGCGGCGCGATCGAGGTCAAAGGGGGCAACCCGCTGACCGAGAACTACTCCGTCCTCTCCCCGGAGGTCCTCCTCCGCCACGACGGCCAGCCGCTCGCCAAGCCGAACACCCGTTTCGTCCGCACGCTTCTCGAAGCGGACGCGGTGATCATCGCCGGCCAGGCCGCGAGCCACTGCGTCAAGAGCACGATCGACGACCTGCTGGGCCACATCCTGCCGCTCGATCCAGAGCTCGCCCGCAAGGTCTACCTCCTCCAGGACTGCATGTCCTCCGTCGCCATCCCCGATCCGGCGAAGCCCGGAGAGTTTCTCTTCGACTTCACCCCGCAAGCCGAAGAGGCCCAGAAGCGCTTCGCCGAGGCCGGAATGCACCTCGTGCGGTCTACGGATCCGATGGAAAAGTGGCTGGGGGTATGAGCCCAACAGCACAAACACCGCCGTAGAAATCGCAACCACCCAACGCTATCCTTTTCCGCCATGACACGAGAGGACTACGAACGCCGCAAGCAGCGGCTGGAGGAGCAGTACCAGGCGAGCCTCGAGCTGATCCAGGCGGCGCACCGGGCTCAGGTGCGGGCTCTGGAGCTGATCTGGCTGACCTCCGGGGATGGCGAGGTGGACGTCTCCAGGATCGCGGAAGCCCTCCCCTCCCGGCCCCCGGAACCGGCGCCGACCCCGCCCGCTCCGGCTCCCCAACCGGCCCAGGTGCGGCGCAGCCTCCCCGAAGTCCAGGAGGACGTCCTCGCCCGGCTCGGACAGTGCCCCGAGACCTTCGACAGGAACGACGTCTGCCAAGCCCTCGGCTACGAACCGGACCGCAACAGCCTCTACAAGGTTCTGCGCCAGCTCGTAACGGATGGGGCCCTCTCCGTGGAAGCTCCGGGCGGCGGCCAGACGCCGACGGTCTACCGCCGGCTCTGACGCGGAGACTCTGCCCGGCATCGGAGCCTTTCGGGAGCAGGCCGCGCCCTTTCGCCCCGCGGTCCGGATCATTCCCACCGATCTCCGGAGCATTCGCACCGAGGTCCGGACCTTTCCGACGTCGGGGCGAATCATTCCGACCTCGGGGCGGAGCATTCGGCTCGAAGTCGGAATCATCCCGACTCCGGGGCGGAGCATTCGCACCGAGTTGGGAATCATTCGAAGCTCGGGCGAATCATTCGCACCGCGGTCGGAATCATTCCGCTTTCGGGGTGGAGCATTCGCTTTCAGGTCGGAATCGTTCCGACTCCGATCGGAATCATCCGCACCGAGGGGTGAAAGGTCCGCACCGAGGTCGGAATGCTCCGGAATCCGCTCTGGACAGCCGCAAGTGAGTCCGCAGTGATCCAGGAGCATCTCCCAGCCCCTCGGAGACAGGTCGTAGTGATCCCGGGATCATTCCGAACACTGCGGAGCACAATTTTGCGAACCCGGAGCGCTCCTGCGGCCATCGGGCAGACTCTGGCCCTGCCGGAGGAAGCCTTGAAGACCGTTGCCCCCGAAGAGATCGTCGCCGCGACGCAGGCCTGGATCGAGAAGGCCGTGATCGGGCTCGACCTCTGCCCGTTCGCCAAGGCCGTCTATGTCAAGCAACAGATCCGGTACGCCATCAGCCAGGCGGAGACTCCCGAGGGCCCTGCTGGCCGACCTCGTCGGTGAGCTGCGGACCCTGGCGGCGGCCGATCCTCAGCCGGAGAAGCTCGTTCTCGCCGGGCAGAAGCTGCCCACCCAGAGAAACCATTCATCTCGGCGGGGAGCGGCTACCCACCAAGAGAGAAATGTATTTCTTGCGGGGCAGCCTCTGCCCGGTTTCGTGGAGGGTTGCTCGGGCTTGACGGATGTCCCGTCAGGCTTGGAGACGATCCGTAGAGATGATTTGAGCCCGTCAGGACCTGCCGGAGGCCGACAGCATCACCCGCTTGGAGTCGCGGGCGAAGCGCTTCTGGTACCAGCGGGTGACGGGATATCCCAGCTTCGCCAGCCAGTGTCTGGGACGGGAGAAGGCGTAGAGCTCGTACCAGACGCTGTCATCCGCCCGGTTCCAGCCGACCGTGAACCGCTCCTCGCCGCGTTCGCCGTGCTCCGTAAGCGTGCCATAGGCGAAGCCGTAGCGCCGTACCGGACCATCCTCGTCGACCCGGTAGACGATCCGGGCGGCGTGAAGGGACCAGAACCCCAGGTGCCGGGCGAGGATGGCCACGGTGGTCCCGGTCTCGATGGGAGCGTCGGGCCAGCAGAGCTCCACCCAGCCGAGGCGAAACATCTCCCAGCGCCGGAACGCCGCGACCGCGCTCTCGAAAACCTCCTCCCCTGCCCCGAGGCGGACGCGGTTGTGGTCCACGGTGTAGCCGGCGGGAACGCCATGGCGCGTGGCCCCCACCTCTGGATAGGAGAACGCCTCCCGATGCTGGGAGGCGATAAAGGTCTGGATGGACGCGGGCGGCGGTTTCCGGAACAGGAACACGCCGCCGCCGGCTATCCCCGGATCCCGTGGCGGTCCATCTTGATCGCCAGACCGTTGCGGGAGAGGCCGAGGACGCGGGCGGCCTGGGACTTGTTGCCGTTGGTGCGGCGCAGGGCTTCGCGGATGGCGGCCTGCTCGCAGGAGCCGACCAGGCGCTCGAGCTCGAGGTCGGAGCCCTGATCGACCCGCGAGGCGCTGAACAGGGTGCCGTTGCGCACCCGCTCCGGGAGGAGGTTGACGTCGACCGGCCGGCCGGCGACGCTCTGGTAGACGAGCTGCCGCGCGATGTTCTCGAGCTCGGCCAGGTTGCCCGGATAGTCGTAGCTCAAGAGGGCCGACATCGCCTTGACGGTGATGCCCTGCATGCGCTTGCCAGTCTCGTGGCAGAACCGGTTGATGTAGGACTGGATGAGCAGCGGCAGGTCCTCGCGCCGGTCCCGCAACGGCGGCACCTCGATGGTGAACTGCGCCAGCCGGTAGGCCAGGTCGACCCGGAACAGGTCGCGGGCGACCAGTGATTCGAGCGGCACGCGGCTGCCGGCGATCAGCCGGACGTCCACCGGCTGCGACAGGGTGCTGCCGGCCGGCTCCACCTCGCCCGTGCGCAGGAAACGGACCAGCCGCCCCTGGAGGTCCATCGGGAGCTGGTCGACCTCGTCCAGGAACAGGGTGCCGCCGTGGGCGAGCAGGAGCTTGCCCTCGCGCCGCACCGGGGCGCCCTTGCCCGGCACCTCGGCGCCGAAGAGGTCGGCCTCGATCTGCAACGGCCGCGCGCCGCCGCAGCTCGCCACCACGAACGGCCCGTGGCGCCGGCCGCTGGAGAGGTGGAGCGACTTGGCGAAAAGCTCCTTGCCCATGCCGGGCTCGCCGCGCAGCAGCACGTGGACGGCCGGGTCGACGGCGCCGCGGAGCTGCTCGATGACGCGCTTCATCGCCTGCGACTCCCCCACCACCAGCCCCGGGTCCAGCGTCAGGTCCTGCTGTCCAGGATGGCCGGGGAGGATCGGCTCGTACCAGCCGACGTGGTGGACGAGGCCGAGGACCAGCAGATGGGAGAGCGCTCCCATGGCGGCGACCGGCGACCACTCGCCGTTGGGTGAGAAGTTGGGGAAGGCGGTCATCAGCGAATAGGTGCGGTCCAGGGCGCAGAACGTGTGGTAGCAGACCCAGGCCCGTTGACCGGCGAGCTCGCCCTCGAACTCTCCCTTCTGCGAGCTGTTCCCCGCCTCCTGGTAGGCCCGCAGCTGGTTCATCAGCGCTTCGCCGCCCGGCAGCCACGCCGGATCGCTGGCGACGACCAGCTTGACGCCGGCCTCCTCGCGCTCGCCGAGGAGCAGGAAGAGGACGCCGCCGCCGAAGTCGGTGAGCACCTCGGTGACCAGCTCCTCGGAGGTGGTGCGGCTCTCGGCATCGGCGAGCACCCACTGGCTGATGCGCCACAGGTGCTCGGTCATACGCTCCGGCGTGACGCGCGACGGGCCGACGGCGGGGCGCTCCTCGACCGCCGAAGCGGTCTCTTTCTGCGGCTGCGGGACGATGTCCTCGACCAACAGCGTCACGCCGCCGACCCGGATCTCGTCCAGCACCTCGAGAGCGCTCTCCCGGACCTTGCGCCCGCCGACCAGCGTGCCCTTGCGGCTGCCCAGGTCCTCAATGCGGAGCGTATTGCCGTCGAAGAGCAGACGGGCGTGCTGCTGGGCGACGCCCGTGTAGGGGAGACAGATGTCGCACTCCGGCAGGCTGCCGATCAGCAACTCGTTTCGATGAACGGGGAAACGCCGCACGCCATCCGGCGCATACGCAACTAGACGAAGCATCTCGAAAAGTGTACCTCAGAGACCCTGTTTCGGTGTGACGTGTTACAGCCTCTCATTCCAGCTCCCGCAGGTGCTGGTCGATCTCCTCGCGGAGGAGCTCTTCGGCGAGGAGGAGGTCCGGCGACATCTCGCGGTCCTCCTCCCAACTCGGGATGCGCGTCCGGATCGAGGCGTGGAGCGCCTCCAGAGGCAGGCTGGAGGTGAGCGGCCGCAGCAGGTCGATGCCCTGCGCCGCGGCGACCAGCTCGATGGCGAAGACCCGGCGGACGTTGGTCGCGACCTGCTGGAGCTTGAGCGCCGCGCCCATCCCCATCGACACGTGGTCCTCCTTGTCGGCCGAGGTGGGGATGGAGTCGACCGAGGCCGGATGGGCGAGACCCTTGTTCTCGCTGACCAGGGCGGCGGCGGTCACCTGCGCGATCATGAAGCCGGAGTTGAGGCCGGCGTCCCGCACCAGGAAGGGCGGCAGGCCGGAAAACGCGGCGTTGGTGAGCTTTTCGATACGGCGCTCGCTGATCGCGGCGATCTCCGCGAGGCCGATCGCCAGGATGTCCGCCGCCAGCGCCATCGGCTGGCCGTGGAAGTTGCCGCCCGAGAGGACCGCCTCCTCGCCGTCGGCGTCCGCATCGGCTGGAAAGATCAAAGGGTTGTCGGTCACCGCGTTCAGCTCGACGGCCAGCTTCGCCTCGACGTCGGCGACCAGGTCGCGGACCGCGCCGTGCACCTGCGGCATGCAGCGCACCGAATAGGGGTCCTGGATGCGGACGTCGCCGACCCGGTGGGATTCGCGGATGACCGAGCCCTGGAGCAGCCGCCAGAGGTTGGCCGCGCTCGCCCGCTGTCCCGGGTAGGGGCGCAGGGCATGGATCCTGGAATCGAAGGCGGTGTCGGTGCCGCGCAGGGCGTCGGTCGAAAAGGCCCCGGCGAGATCGGCGACCCGCACCAGGCGCCGCGCCTCGAGGACCGCGAGGGCCAGCAGCGCCGTCATCGCCTGGGTGCCGTTGATCAGCGCCAGCCCCTCTTTGGCTTGCAGCTCCAGGGGCGCGAGCCCCGCCCGCCGCAGGCCGTCCTCGGACGTCATCTCCACCCCGCCGACGCGCACCCGGCCGCGCCCGAGGAGAGGCAGCGCGAGATGGGCGAGCGGCGCGAGGTCGCCCGACGCCCCGACCGAGCCGCGGCTCGGCACGACCGGCAGGACGTCGTGCTGGAGGAGGGAGAGGAGGGCCTCGATCACCTCCGGCCGCACGCCCGAGTGCCCGCGGGCCAGGGTGTTGGCGCGCAGCAGGAGCATGCCGCGCACGGCGGCATCCGGCAGCGGCTCCCCCATCCCGGCGGCATGCGAGAGGATCAGCCGGCGCTGCAGCTGGACGAGCTTCTCGTCGTCGATGCGGACGTTGGCCAGGTCTCCGAACCCGGTGTTGACCCCGTAGATCACCGCTCCGGTCGCGAGCGCCCTTTCGACGATCTCGCGCCCGGCGCGCACCCGGTCGCGGGAGGCGGGGGCGAGCGTGCACGCCGCGCGGCCCAGCACCACGCGGGCGAGCTGGTCGAGGGTGAGCGAAGCGCCGTCGATCTCCACGATCTCAGTCATGGCAGCGGAGTATACGCTTTGCTATCCTCCCCCGCCGTGAGCGACCTTTTCCTCCGCGCCTGCCGTGGCGAGACGACCGAACGGCCTCCCGTCTGGCTGATGCGCCAGGCCGG
>JBKKAU010000049.1:0-5979 GCA_046714475.1 Thermoanaerobaculia bacterium | reverse complement strand
GCTGAGGACCGCGGTGGCGCGCTCGTAGGCGGCCGAGACGATTTTGATGACCTCGCGGTCGATGCGGATCGCCGTGTCCTGGCTGTAGTCGGCGCGCTTGGCGAACTCGCGGCCGAGGAAGACCGGCTCGTCCTTGCCGCCGTAGGCGAGCGGGCCGAGGTCGGACATGCCCCACTCGCAGACCATGCGGCGGGCCATGTCGGTGGCGCGCTCGATGTCGTTGCCGGCGCCGGTCGTGATGTCGGGCTGGGTCAGCTCCTCGGCGACCCGGCCGCCCATCAGGATGGCGATCTGCGCCTCGACGTACTGCTTGCGGTACGTGTACTTGTCCTCGGTCGGCAGCTGCATCGTCAGGCCGAGCGCCCGGCCGCGCGGGATGATCGTGACCTTGTGGAGCGGGTCGGACCCCGGGGTGAAGGCCGCGACCAGGGCGTGCCCCGCTTCGTGATAGGCGGTGACCCGCTTCTCCTCGTCGGTCAGCATCATGGTCTTCCTCTCGACGCCCATCAGGACCTTGTCCTTGGCGAACTCGAAGTCGACCATGTCGACCTTCTTCTTGTTGCGCCGGGCGGCGATCAGGGCGGCCTCGTTGACCAGGTTCGACAGGTCGGCGCCGGCGAAGCCGGGCGTGCCGCGGGCGATCGTGTTGAGCTGCACGTCCTCGCCGAGCGGGATGCTGCGGGTGTGGACCTTGAGGATGCCGAGGCGGCCGTTGATGTCCGGCCGGTCGACGACCACGCGGCGGTCGAAGCGGCCGGGCCGCAGCAGCGCCGGGTCGAGCACGTCGGGCCGGTTGGTGGCCGCGATCAGGATGACGCCCTCGTTGGACTCGAAGCCGTCCATCTCGACGAGCAGCTGGTTGAGCGTCTGCTCGCGCTCGTCGTGGCCGCCGCCCAGGCCGGCGCCGCGATGGCGGCCGACGGCGTCGATCTCGTCGATGAAGATGATGCAGGGGGCGTTCTTCTTGCCCTGCTCGAACAGGTCACGGACGCGCGAGGCGCCGACGCCGACGAACATCTCGACGAAGTCCGAGCCGGAGATCGAGAAGAACGGCACGTTGGCCTCGCCGGCGATGGCGCGGGCGAGCAGCGTCTTGCCGGTGCCGGGAGGACCCATCAGCAGCACGCCCTTGGGGATGCGGCCGCCCAGCTTCTGGAACTTCTGCGGCTCCTTGAGGAACTCGACGATCTCCTGCAGCTCCTCCTTGGCCTCCTCGACGCCGGCGACTTCCTTGAACGTCACCTTCTTGCCCGAGGTGTTGAGCAGCTTGGCCTTGCTCTTGCCGAACGAGAGGGCCTTGTTGCCGCCGGTCTGCATCTGGCGCATGAAGAAGATCCAGAGCGCCACGATCAGCAGCACCGGGGCCCAGGTGAAGAGGATGGCGAACAGCGGGTTCTCGCGCGTCTCCTCGCCGCGGATCGTCACGCCGGAGCGCGCCAGGCGGTCGACGAAGTCGGGGGTCGAGACGAAGGGGAGCTGGCTGGTGAACTTCCCCTCGGGGAACTCGCCGCCGCTGCGGAACTTGCCGCTGACCTGCTGGTCGTCCCGGATCGTCACCTCCGCGACCCGGCCCTTCTCGACCTGCTCCATGAAGCCGCTGAAGTCGAGCTCCTGCTGCGGGCTCTTGCTGTGCTGGAAGGTATTCCACAACAGGATCACCACCACGAAGATGGCCATCCAGAGAAACAACGTCTTGAGAGTTGAGTTCAAGGCTCGCCTACCTCATTCCTTCGGAAAGACGCTTCAAGCGCCCCTTCCATGTGACAACCAGAAGATCCGTAAGCGGATTCCCATCCGTCAGATCCGCTCCGGCAGCCGTCCTACATAAGGAAGGTTGCCATACCGGCCTCCGTGCTTGAGCCCGTAGCCGACCAGGAGCCCGGGCTCGGCGGTGCTGAACGCCTGGTAGTGCGGCTCGAACGGGGTCTTGCGCTCGCCGGGCCGGTCGATCAGGGCGGCGAAACGTACCGACCGCGCTCCGCGGTCCCGCAGCTGCTGCTCGAGATAAGGCTCCGTCACCCCCGACCCGACCACGTCCTTGACCACAATCACACTCTGCCCCTCGATGTCGATCGGCAGCGGGTAGTGGATCTCCAGGACCTCCGACTCCCCCTCCGCGTCGGCTTCGACGGAGGCCGGAGCGGCCCCCTTCTGCCCCTGCCGATAGCCGACGTGGATCAGCTCGAAGCGCACCGGCCGCTCGATCGACCGCACCAGGTCGGCGAGGAAGATCACCGACCCGCCCAGGAGGCCGAGCAGCAGGGGCTCCTCCCCGGCGAGGTCCTCGCACAGCTTCCTGCCGAGGGCGGCGACCTGGATGCGCAGGGCCTCGGGATCGAATAACGGCTCGATGGGCTCGATGGCGGCGGAGCCGTCTTGGGCGGCAATGGACGGGTTCATCTCCTCGTGACCTCCGCGACCCAGGCTGTCGGCTCTCCGGTGAGCCGGAAGCGCTGGTCGATCGTGACGCCCGGTACCCATGCAATATGGCCGCCTACACAGAGCAACGGCAGGCGGTCGCGCTCTCTCCTGGGCACCCGGCGATCGATGAGGACGTCTTTCAACTTCCGGCTGCCGCCCGCCCCCAGCGGTCGGACGCGGTCACCCGGGCGGCGGCTGCGGACCGTGACCCGGTCTCCCTCCGCGACCGGCAGCGCCAGCCCCGCCCGCAGGCGGGAGCCCGCGAGCATCCAGGGCTCCACGGGCTGGCGGGTGAGCCGGATGCGGAGGGCGACCTCCGGGATCTCCAACTCGCCCGGAACCTCCAGAGTATAAGTGAAACTGGGGGGGCCGCCGTCTTCTTCCCGGCGCCGCAGCGTCAGACGCCCGTCCTCCCTCCGCCAGATCCAGCCGTCGCCGCAGTCGCAGGCGATACGCCCGGGGCCGCCGAGCTGGCGGAGCAGCTCGGTCCGGGCCGCCCGCGCGGCCGGATAGGGCGCCCCGGCTCGGCGGTGGAGCAGGGCGAGTGTCCAGGGCAGGAGCTCGGGCGGCAGGCTCTCCAGGGCGCGGAGGTCGACCGCCACGCCGCGGGGGAGGGTCTCGACCTGCAGGAGCCGGTCGAGCCGGCGCTCCAGCGCCCCGCCCGCCCGGCGGGCGCGTTCCGCCAGCCCGGCGAGTCGGGCCGGGAGGTCCGGGATCGTCCTGGCGAGATCGGGGAGCAGCAGATGGCGCACCCGGTTGCGCGCCGCCCCCAGGTCGCGGTTCGTCGGGTCCTCCACCGGGACGAGCCCGGCCGCGGCGACCACGGCCTCCAGGCCGGCCCGCGTTGCCCCAGGCAGCCCAGGCAGCCCGGGCAGACCGGGCTGCCCGAGCAGCGGCCGGACCACCGCGCCGTGCACCGGCCGGATGCCCGCGAGCCCCGCGACCCCGGTGCCGAAGGCGAGGCGCAGCAGCACGGTCTCCGCCTGATCGTCGCGGTGGTGCGCGGTCGTGACATAGCGCGCTCCGGTCTGGCGGCGGACCTCGTCGAGGAAGCCGTAGCGAATCCGGCGGGCCGCGGCCTCCGGGCTCTCGCCCGGCCGCCGCAGCTCGAGGACCGGCCGGCGTTCGAGCACCGCCGGGACCTCCAGCCGCGCGGCGAGCCGCGCCGCCGCGCCGGCCCGGCCGGCGGAGCCGGCGTCCATGCCGTGGTCGAGATGGGCCGCGATCAAGTGGAAGCCCCCGCGGCGCGCCAGCCGGGACATCCCGAGGAGCAGCGCGGTCGAATCAGCGCCGCCCGAGAAAGCGACGACGACGCGGTCGTCCGCGGCGAGAGGCGCCTCGTTCCGGAAGAAGCCTTCCAGGATGGGGGAGATGTCCATGGAGAGTAGAATGGTGGCGGTGAAGGGACTTGAACCCCTGACACAGCGGATATGAGCCGCTTGCTCTAACCAACTGAGCTACACCGCCTGAGGCGAGGAGAGCGGACCAGACCGGCCCAGGGGGCGGTTCTGGAAGCCTTCGGATCGCGACCGGGAATTATACCCGGGCGCCGGAGGGATGCAACGTGGAGTCGAGAAGGCCCATTCCCGGCCGGAGATCAAACGCCCTCCCCGGGCAGGGGAGGGCGAGGCGCAACCCGTGGTGCTCGGCCGATGGGGCGAGGCTTAGCGCATCACTTCCTGGCAGCTGCGGAACTGGCCGAAGAACTCCTGCATCGAGGACGACAACGCGGGCTCGTTCAGCCGGTAGATCACGTTCTGCCCCTGCCGCTGGTCGACCACCAAGTCCGCTTCCTTGAGGACCGACAGGTGGCGCGAGATGGTCGGCTGGGAGAGGTTGAAGTTGCCGACGATCTCTCCGACCGTGCGCTGGTTGTTCTCCAGCAGGCGCAGGATCTCTTGCCGCGTGCTGTCCGAAAGCGCCTTGAAGACCTTGGTCAGGTGCCGCTCTTCACGCCTGAAATTGGGAAAGCTGCGGTCAATGTTCGCCATGACTTTTCTCCTCGACGGGTTGGCCTCTGTACCGGGTTACTTCTTCTTCTGCTCGCCTGTGATGTACACATTGTAGAGTGGGAATACTTGGCGATGCCTTGAGATTGCGCTTTCAGGGGGGCAGGTCATTGCTCACGAAATGAGCTGACACGTGCAAGCTTCTCTATAACCAAAATTTAGCTGTGCCTGGGAGCCGTCGGAGGAGGCTGCCGGCAGGGCCCGCGGAGTGGTCCGAGGGCCCTGCCGATGGGGAGAGCTGGACCGCCGGAGCTAGCCGCGGGCGTTGCGGAACCGCTCGTCGACCGCCTGCCAGCTCACCACGTTCCACCAAGCGCTGACATAGTCGGGGCGGCGGTTCTGGTACTTGAGGTAGTAGGCGTGCTCCCAGACGTCGACGCCGAGCAGCGGCACCCGGCCTTCCATGAGGGGGCTGTCCTGGTTCGGCTTGGCGACCACCTCCAACTTGGCGCCGTTGGCGACGAGCCAGCCCCACCCGGACCCGAACTGGTTGACCGCGGCGTTGGTCAGCTTCTCCTTGAAGCTGTCGAAGCCGCCGAGGTCGCGCTCGATGGCGGCGGCGAGGTCGCCGCTGGGGGAGCCGCCGCCGCCGGGGCCCATGATCTCCCAGAACAGGGTGTGGTTGGCGTGGCCGCCGCCGTTGTTGCGCACCGCGCCGCGGATCGACTCGGGGATGCCGTCGATGCCGCGCAGCAGCTCCTCGATCGACTTGTTCTGCAGGTCCGGCTGCCCTTCGAGCGCGGCGTTCAGCTTGGTGACATAGGTGGCGTGGTGCTTGTCGTGGTGGATCTCCATCGTGCGCGCGTCGATGTGGGGCTCCAGCGCGTCGAAGGCATAGGGCAAGGCAGGCACTTCGAACATCGTACGTCCCTCCTTCTCTCTCTCGTGGTGTTCGTATGGGCTCGAGCGAACGAAGCATCCCCTGAGGGAGCCTCGGCTCGTATTCTGGCACGAAGGGGAAAAGGAGTGGGGAAGGAGCCGGAGCTACAGGGCCTGGGGAAGGGCGCCCCAGGCGGAGGAACGGTCTAGCGCAGCTTCTCTTCGACGAACTCGACGTGCTTGCGGACCTTGGGGTCGTACTTCTTCATCCGCAGCTTCTCGGTCGAGAGCTTCTTGTTCTTGTCCGTCGTGTAGAAGTAGCCGGTTCCGGCGGTCGATACCAACTTGATCTTGTCGCGCATCTTGGGTCTCCGCTCCGGAGGTTGTCAGGTTCCGGGGGCAGGCAGAAATTTCTATGAAATTGGCGGGGCCGACGGGACTCGAACCCGCGACCTCCGGCGTGACAGGCCGGCGTTCTAACCAACTGAACTACGACCCCGCAAGGGTGGTGACGCGCTGGGGAACGTATCATGCATGCTCGTGATTCCCAGCGAGAGCGGGGATGGTAATCGGGATGGGGGATTGAGTCAACAAGGAATGATGGGTATGAAGGCGCCCTTCCGCTCTCCCCGGCGGTAGAGGGCCCTTCGAATGCGACCGGACCTGACGAAAAAAGGCGGCCCGCGGGCCGCCTTCTAATCGTCAATGTCGTGTTTGCGTTCTCATCTTC
>JBKKAU010000048.1:0-11191 GCA_046714475.1 Thermoanaerobaculia bacterium | reverse complement strand
GGGGTAGGTCGTGCGCAGAACGGCGTGGCGCGCGGCCAGCCGCTCCAGCGCGCGGCGCAGGGCTTCCGGGTCCACCTGGACGCGCGCCGCCAGGGCGAGGTTGTAGACCGGGCTCTCCGGCGCCACCCGGTGCGCGAGCCAGAGGGAGAGCTGGCCGTGGGAGAGCGGCGGGGCGCCACCACCCGAAGACCTGTCCCACGCGGGAGGGGGTTCCCCCTCTCCCGGCGGGGGGTGGAGGGGAGATGGGAGAGGGGGCCAGGGGGTGAGGATTCCGCGCGGCAGACGTCCCCGCTCCTCCTCCAACCGCCGCGGAGAAACCCCTTCCAGCAGAAGGCCCAGGGAGACCCGAATTCCCAAATCGCTCTCCAGCCGGTTCTTCATCTCCAGCGCCAGGAGGGAGTCGAGCGGCAGCGGCGCCTCGGGATCGAGGGCCTCGGGATCGACGCGCAGCAGGCGGGCGGCGAGCGCCCTCACCCCTGTCCTCTCTCCCATGAGCGGGGGAGGGGAGGACAGCAAGACGGTGAGCCTCCCCGCGAGGTACTCCTCCCGGCACGCCGACCGCCGCACCTTGCCGCTGGAGGTCTTGGGCAGGGCGCCGGCGCGGATCGGGACCACCTCCCAGGGCGCGGCCTCGTGCTCCCGGATCAACGCCGCTCGGACCGCCTCAACCGCCGCCGCGGATTCCGCCTCGCGCCGCCGCTCCACCTCCATCACGACCACCAGCCGCTCTTCGCCGTCGGCCTCGACGGAGAAGGCCGCCGCCCCGCCGGGGCGCAGCGCCGGGTGGCTCTCCTCGGCGGTCCGCTCCAGGTCGTGCGGGTAGAGGTTGCGCCCGCGCACCACGATCAGGTCCTTGAGCCGGCCGGTGACGAACAACTCGCCGTCCGTATCCAGCAACCCGAGGTCGCCGGTGCGGAGGAACGGCCCTTCGCCGGTCTCCGCCAGGCGGGCGCCGAAGGTGCGCTCCGTCTCTTCGGGACGATTCCAATAGCCGCCGGCCACGCTCGGGCCGGCGATCCAGACCTCCCCCTCCCGGCCGGCGGGCGAGAGCCTCGCAGTCTCCGGGTCCACGACCGCCAGCCGCTCCCCGGGCCAGGCCCGGCCGCAGCCGACCAGCGGCTTTCCCCCCTCCGGCCCTACCGTCCGCAGCGTCCGCACCAGGGGAGGAGCGTCCGGGTCGCCGCCGCTGACAAACAGCGTGGCCTCGGCCAGGCCGTAGCAGGGGTAGAAGGCCTGGCGCCGGAAGCCCTGGGGCGCGAAGGCCGCGGCGAAGGCGTCGAGCGTCCCGGCCCGCACCGGCTCGGCGCCGTTGAACGCCACGCGCCAGCTCGACAGGTCGAGCCCCTCGCGCTCCGCGGGCGGCACCTTGCGCACGCAGAGCGCGTAGGCGAAGTCGGGGCTGCCGCTCGTCGTCGCCTGGAAACGGCTGACCGCCTCCAGCCACCGCCGCGGCCTCTGGAGAAAGGACAGAGGCGACATCAGCACGCAGGTCCCGCCGCACCAGACCGGCTGCAGCACGTTCCCGATCAACCCCATGTCGTGGTAGAGCGGCAGCCAGCCCACCACGACCGACTCCTCCGACTGGCCGAAGGCGCGCTGGATGGCGCGCTGGTTGGCGAGGAGGTTGCCATGGGTGACCCGCACACCCTTGGGGGTCGAGGTCGAGCCGGAGGTGTACTGAAGGAAGGCGAGAGTCGAGGTATCGGCGGCCGGCGGGCGCCAACCCTCCGCCAAGCCGGGGGGTTGGCCGTCGACGATGGCTGCGGGGACGGCCCCCGCGAGCTCCCGCTCCACGCGGTCGAGCCAGGGAGAGACCGTCAAGGCCAGCCGGGGCCGGGCGTCCGCGATAAGTCCGCGCAGCCGGCCCGTGCCGCGGCCGGGGGAGGGAGGATAGGCCGGCGCCGCCACCGCGCCGGCGTAGAGGCAGCCCAGGAACGCGGCGACGAAGTCGAGCCCCGGCGGGAAGAGCAACAGCACCCGCTCGCCCGCGGCGCCCCGGCGCTGGAGGTCCGCGCCCACCTCGCGCGCTCGGCGGTCGAGCTCGGCGTAGGTGAGATGCTCCGCCGGCTCCTCGCCGTCGGCCAGGAACGTGAAGGCGCGCCTCTCACCCAGTCGGCCGGCCCGTTCGCGGACGACGTCGATGAAGCTCTGGGGTGCCGACAAGGTCAAAGCCGTTGCTCTCCTCTCCCGGTGACGTGCACCTAAGATGGTGTTCTTGGCGGGCCGTCCCGGGCCAGTGAGGCCCAGAGAAGGGTGGCTGCTTGTGGGCTTTCGCGGCTCCACCTATACTCCTTTGTTATGAACTTCTGGAGAAGGAGGAAGAGATGCGACCGGTGCTCAAGGTAGGGCTCGTCCTCTGTTTCGCCGCATCCGCCGCCGTCGCCAACCCCATTGAACCCATCCGGGTCGTTTCCCCGCTGGACACCGTCGAGAGGCTCTCGGGGCGCGTCGAGGTCCAGAGCCAGGATGGCGTCGTAAAGGTAGCCCTCCATGAGAAGGACTCCGCCGGCCATCTCTTCATCGTCGAAACCGAGGGAATCGGGCAGCCGCTCTCCCTGCGGGCCGCCTCCGCCGAGGTCTTCCTCTGGCGCGGGCACCTCGTCGTGATCGCTTCGCGTCAGGGCAAGGCCCTGCACTTCTCGATTCCGGACGTCGAAGCGAGACCGGGGGCGAAGCCGGTCGACCTGCCTTGGGTCGGGCCCAAGTCCGATACCCGGGACCTCGATGCCTTGCTGAAGGAGCGGTACGAGTTGACGCGGATCGATACCGCGACCGCGATCATCTCCAGGGGAGGGCCGCAGGCCTTCCTCATCGGCCAGGAAAGGGAGAGCGGTCCCCTGGACAAACAGGATCCCCTCTATGTGCCCCCGGATCCGGGCAGCGGGAACGGCAGCTGTGGGTCGTCGTGCACGATTGCGTGCGGAGATGGTTCGAACTGTTCGGTAACGTGCGCTTCCAACCGCTGCGCGTCCTGTACCTGCCCGCCCTCGTGCCAATGCCGGTAAGTGCCTGAAACCGTCGAGCCGCCGCCAGGGTTGGCGGCGGCATAGATATGCGCTGACCACGATGGCGGCTGCCCTTCACGACCTGAAGCTGGCTTTCCGCAGTCTTCTGCGGTCGCCGGGGCTCCTCGCCTCGGCGGCCGTCTGCTTGGCGTTGGGGATCGGCCTCAACGCCGCCATGCTCGGCGTCCTCGACCTGATCCTGATGCGCGCCCCTGCCCACGTGCGGGACGCGGACTCCCTTCTACGTATCTACTATCTCCAGCCTGGAGGCGGCGGACTGCAGAGCACGGTGTCCTATCCCATGGTCGCCGACCTGGCCGGGAAGGCTGACACCTTTTCCGGCCTCGCGGCGTACTCCCGTTTCGACAGCTCGATCGGCCTCGGGCCGGAGGCTCGGAAAGTGCGGCTCGGTCTCGTCACTGCGAGCTTCTTCCCGGTGCTCGGTGTGCAACCGGTCCAAGGGCGCGTTTTTTCGGAGTCCGAGATCCACCCGGAGAGGCCCGCTCCTTTCTCCCTGGTCAGCTGGGAGCTCTGGCAACGGTCGTTCGGAGGCTCGCCGGACATCGTTGGCAAGCCGCTGAGGATCGCGGGCCAGGTCTACACCGTCATCGGGGTCCTGCCACGCCGGTTCACGGGCGTCGACCCCGATCCAGTCGACGTCTGGCTGCCGGTCGGCGTCGTGGGCTCCCTTTGGGCCGGGCCGGGTTGGTCCCAGAACCGCGCCAACTTCTTTTTGAACGTCGTCGGACGTCTCCGCCCCGGAGTCTCGACCGAGCAGGCGGTGCAGCAGGCGACCGCGGTGCACCGGTCGGCTTACGCCGAGCTCGGGGACCGGGACGCCACCGAGCGGTCCGTTCTGTTGGGGCCCGTGCAATGGGGCCGGGACCCGATGGGCGCCGCGGCGACCCGGCTGCTGGCGTGGCTCGTGGCCGGCTCGGCAGCGGTCTTCTGTATCGCCTGCGCCAACGTGGCGAGCCTGCTGATCATCCGCGGCCTCGAACGGCGCCGCGAGTTGGCGGTACGGCTCGCCTTGGGAGCGAGCCGGGTGGGGCTGGCGCGTCTCCTCCTGGCCGAAGGGATGCTGCTCGCCGTGCTGGGCGGAATGGCCGCGTTGGCGGCCGCGCGGTGGGGCGGAGAGTTGGTCGGCGTGTTCCTGCTGCCCGAAGGGACGCCTTACGGGACCGACCTCCGGCTGCTCGCGATCCTCGCCGCCCTGTCGCTCGGCGCCGGATTGCTCTGCGGCATGGGAGCCGCCCTATGGGGGAGCCGCGAGGAGACCGCAAGCGCCACCCGGAACGGTACGAGCGAGCGGTCCCCGGGACGATCGAGGTTCCGTGCCGCCCTCCTGGTGGCCCAGGTGGCTTTTACCTTCCTTCTCCTGGTCGGCGCGGGCCTCTTCCTGCGCAGCCTCCGCAACGTCCAGGGCCTCTCTCTGGGGCTCCAGCCGGACCGCGTCCTGGTCGTCACCGTGAACCTCCAGAGCGTGGGCTGGACCCCTGCTCAGGTGGACGAATACCACCGGCAGGCCCTGGAGCGTGTCCGTGCCCTGCCGGGCGTGGAGCGGGCGAGCGTCGCCGCGGGCATCCCGTTCCGGTCGAGCTTCGGGACTTGGCTCACCGTCCCAGGCTATGCAGGCGACGTCTACGCGCTCGCTCCGGGGGGCATCTACTACAACGTCGTCACCGAAGACTTCTTCTCCACCCTGGGTACGCCGCTGCTGCGGGGACGGGGCTTCACCGCCCGGGACCACGCCGGCTCGGAACGGGTGGCGGTGGTCAACGAGTCCATGGCGAGGCTCCTCTGGCCGGGGCAGGACCCTCTCGGCCGGTGTTTCCAGGCCGTGGATGAGGTCTTCCCCTGTATCACAGTCGTCGGAGTGGCCGCGGACGCCCGGCGGATCGCGTTGCTGGGGGAGCCGCCGACCCTGCAGTTCTATCTGCCGATGGCGCAGGTGCCCGGTGTCCTGACCTCCCGCGCCCTCTTCGTGCGGGGCTCCGGCGACCCGGACCGGCTCGCGGCAGCGGTCCGCCGCGAGATGCAGGCGCTCGCCCCGGACCTGCCGTTCGTGGACACGCACCCCCTGAGCGGTCTCTTGGAGCGGCAGCTCCGGCCCTGGCGTCTGGGCGCGACGGTCTTCTCGCTGTTCGGCCTGCTGGCGCTGGGGCTCGCGATGCTGGGGATCTTCGCCGCCGTCGCCCAGGCGGTGGCGTCGCGCGCGGACGAGCTTGGGGTCCGGATGGCGTTGGGGGCCGGCTTCAAAGACCTCCTTTGGCTGGTCCTGCGGTTCGGGCTCGGCCCCGCCGCGCTCGGGCTCGCCCTGGGCCTCGGGCTCGCCGCCTGGCTCGGCCGCTTCGTCGAGCCGCTGCTGTTCGAAGTCTCCACCCGTGACCCCGGGGTGGCTTCGGCCGCGCTCCTCGCCCTGCTCGGCGCCGCCCTGCTGGCAAGCCTCGTCCCCGCCCTGCGCGTCCGGCGTCTCGATCCCGCCGCGGTGATGCGGACCGAGTAGGGCGGCCCCCCGGAGGCGAGGGGCCGCAGGTCCAAGGTTCGACAGCTTACGGGATGTAGAGCGAGGGCACCGGAATGTCGTTGTAGAGGTACGAGACTGTACGCATCTGCTCCTCCTGGTTATTGGAGCTAATCGAGCTACGCAAGATGTACCAGGTGCCGGTGCTCGGGCGGACGACGGCCACGTCGAACTTGCCGTCGCCATCGTAGTCACCAGGGACCGGGATGTCCGTGCTGAGCCCCCAGGTCACAGACTGCAAAGTTCCGGTCGAGCTCTTCCGGATATACCAGGTGGCATCACTCGGCCGGAAGACAGCCACGTCGTACTTACCGTCGCCGTCGTAGTCGCCGGGAACCGGCTTGTCCGTGCTGACTCCAAAGGTCGCCACCAGCATGGCTCCGTTCGAGCTCTGCCGGATATACCACTTTTGTTCGCTCGGCCGGAAGACGGCTACATCGAACTTGCCGTCGCCGTCGTAGTCGCCAGGGACTGGCTTGTCCGTGCTCCAGCCCCACTGAATTGACTGAAAGGTCGGATGCTGGCCTTGGATGTACCAAGTCGCGTTCTCGGGCCGGAACACCGCCACCTCCGCCTTGCCGTCCCCGTTATAGTCCCTGGGCACCGGGATGTCGGTAATGTACCCAAAGGTCGTAACCGGGAACCCGGTCGAGCTGCCGAGGATCCACCACTGGGCGTTGCCATTGTCGTCCCTCCGGATGATGGCGGCGTCGGTCTTACCGTCCCCGTCGTAGTCGGCGGGAACAGGCTTATCCGTGCTCAGGCCCCAATTGATACTGACGTGAGTGCCTTGACCAGGGCCGGAGCTCTCCAGGAAATGCCATGTGGTTTGGCTCGACTGTCCTCCCGGCCGATAGAACACCGCGATGTCCGTCTTGCCGTCGCCGTCGAAATCAGACGGCAGGGAGCCGGCGGAGGCGACGGAACCGGAGCCCAGGACACCGAGCAGGACGAGGAGGGACGAGGAACGGGCACGGAAATGAGAGGCGGTACTGAACATGCTGACTCTCCTGGTGAGCGCTCGCGAGCCTGATCATCAGGCCCCGAGGCCCATCAGTGGAGAGTGTCCACAATCCGGATTACGTTTCAGCGTCAACGATATTACGGCTCTTCTTCAGCCCCTCTCCTTGATGTACAGCGTCTCCCAATGGGGCCTGCCGGCGCGGATGCCATGGATCCGTCCCAGCCGGTGCATCCGGCGCAGCACGTCCGAGACCTGCCCCGGGTCAACGCGCCGCCGCAGCACGCTCTCGAAGCGCTGGTTCACCTCCCGCGTCACCCGGTTGTGGCCGAACGGCTCCGTGGCGGCCACGGTCTCGAGGACCCGCTCGACGAGCCGGGTCAGCTTCGGCCTGGGACCGACCAGATCGTCAGGCTTCGGCACCGGGGCCGGATGCTCGGCCAGCTTCGCCGCCGCCACGGCGGTCGCCTGGAACGCCTCGAAGTGCTGGGTGAGCGTCCCGAGCTCGGTTTCGTGGCGCTCCCCCTGCTCGCGGTGGATCTCCTCCTGGTCCCGGTGAAAGGCGGCGCGCTCGCGGTGGAACGCGATCTTGGTCTCCAGGCGGATCAGGATCTCCTGGACCGAACGGTTCGTGCTCATGCTCTCTCCTGAAAGGAGGACGGCGCCATGCCGCCCGGGTTCTCGACCGCCTCGGAGCTCTCTTTCGCGACCCGCGAAGCTTCCCGCGTGATCCGGAAGGGTTCCCGAGTCGCGAATGGGGCTGATTTCCCGACTTCTTCCACTTCTGTATACGGATCAGGCCCTCTCCGCGTCACCCGCGAAGCTTCAGGAGGCGTCCTAAAGGTCCAGGAAACCGCGAACCAAGGTCGGTTTGCGGTTTCCCCCTTTTCCGGCGCGGCTCCGGATGCTCTTTTCACGGCTTTCGAGCCTTCTTTCGCGACTCACGAAGGGAGATTCCCGACCCCCGAGCCTTCGTTCGCGACTCCGGAACGTTCATTCGCGGCTCCGGAGCCTTTCCGGATGCCGCGGGACGGGAGATTCGCGGTCCCGGAGCGTTCATTCGCGGTTCCCGAAGCTCCATTCGCGGTTCCGGAACGCTCCGAAGCCGCGAAATAAGGTTCAGGAGTCGGGAAGTAAGCTTCAGCCGCGGTTCCGGATTCTTATTTCGCGGCTCGGAACGGGGGATTCGCGGTGAAAAGACCGGTCGGGAACAGGGCTGACTGCCTTCGGGGGCTCGCGTCCTTGTCACGACCCGCAGAAGGCTGGCACTGGATCTTTTAAGGGGAGCTGCGAGCGGTGCAAGCGGACGGGTTCCCTTGCGATCGCCGCAAGCCCGTCCTCAGAATTTTCTTTTGAAAGGAGCGACACGATGCGAAAGAGGATCAAGAAGCTCAGCCTACGCAAGGAAAGCCTTCTCCTCCTGTCCCAGCCAGACGCCCGCTATGTGGCCGGAGGCTCGGAGGCGAATACCTGCCCATGTCCCCTCGCCACGGATTCCTGCAGCTGTGGGAACGACTGTACGTTTGCCTGCTCCTACGGCGGCTGTGGGGCGTCATTCCCCTGCTGGTCGGCAGCCTGCTGAGACGTAACATTGAGCCGGCTGGCGGAAGCGCATGGGAATCGAACCCACCCCCAACGCCAACAAGGGTTTGAAGACTGCACGATTCCCTTGCCTTCCGCCCCTGTTGGTCACTCGGCGGCCTACTTCGTCGTGTCGCACCAGCAGGTCTTGACGCAGCTGTCTTCGGGGAGGTCAGACGGGCCGATGCCGCCGCCGATCCTGCCGAGCTGGCTCTCCGTCAGCTCGCGCAAGGTCTCTCTACTGAGCACCAGCTTCTTGGCGATCTTCTTGTTCATGACCCTCTCCTCTCCGGATCTGAAACCGGCGGGACTCGCCGGATCGCGTTCTAGAGGAAAAACGAAGGAGAGAGGAAGATCCCCTCAGTCGCCCGTGGGCGAACGGGTACCTCGTATCAGCGGGGAGCGTCGAAGGTATAGTCATCCTGCGGCGTGCAGTAAGCCTGCCTGCCGCCTTCATCCGGGCAGGATCCCTCACCGCCGCGCAGGGTGCCCTTGATCCGCTTCGGATCTTTGCTGTCGAGCGTGACGACGACGCTGTCGAGCCCGTTCCAGGTGCTCAGCATCTCCGTGTTGACCGCCCCGTTGGCCGGGCAGAGGAAATAGAGGTCGACCGCGCCCTGGGCATCCAACTTCACCGCGACGAACGAGGCCTTTTCCTTCTCGCACCAGAGACGGCGGGCCTCGGCTTGATCCTTCATCCCCGTCCAGCTTTTGAGAGGCGGCTCTTTCTCGGTGAGGACGATCCATTGATAGTGGTTAGCCCCCGTTCCCTCGGCGTAGGTGTAGGAAAACCGGGGCGAGAAGCTGACCTGCTCGACGATGGGTTCCTGAGCCTGGGCGTTCCACCCGGTCTGGCGGGTGATCGTGCCGTGGCCGCCCGCCGTTCCGATCTCCTGCGCGGCAAGTGGCGCGGACAACAGGCAGAGCGCGAGGAAGGCGGAAGATCGGAGCATCAGGTCTCTCCTCTTGGGGTTCTTGGCAGAAGCGCATGGGATCGAACCCATCCCCGACGCCGCAACCGGCGCCGGACAACAGCTTTGAAGACCGGGTGGTCCCCTTGCCTTCCGTTATTTATCTGCTGGATTCGCGGAGGGCGCCGGCGGGAGCGGGATCCTCGAGTAGAGCCCGATCGGGTGGCCGGCTGGATCGACGACCAAGGCGATGGCTCCGATGCCGCCCGGCAGGTTGAAGGGGAAGCCAAGGGGGATTGTTCCCCCCAGCTCCTTTGCTTTCTTGCAGCTGGCCTGGAGGTCGGTCACCTGGACATAGACCACTCCGTTGAATGGGGTGATCTTGCCCTCCGCAACGCGCAGCGTCCCAATCGGCGTGCCACCCGCGACGATCTCCGCCGCCTGATCAGTGCCCTGGACCGGGGTGAATTGCCAATCGAAGAGCTTCCCGTAGAAGTCCTTGGACCGCGGCAGGCTGGTCGTGGTGATGTCGAACCAGGCGATGCGGCCCGGTCCGACATCCGCCGGTAGGGGCTTGGGAGTCTCTGCCTGGAGCCCTCCGGTCACGAGAGTCGAGGCCAGGATCGTCGCCAAGATCGCTTTCCGCATCGCTGTTCTCCTTCCGGGAGGATTCTAGCCCATGCGGGGCCTGTGGCTGGGTGATACGCTCCCCTCCCGGCCGGGCGGTGCGATCCCGGATCAGCGACTTGGAGACGACGACCGATGACACGCGCTCTCTTGATTCCCTGCCTCCTGCTGAGCCTCTGCGCCTGCAAGGAGAATTCAGCCCCGGCCGGGAGCACCCCGGCCGCCGCCCCTGGTGCCACCCCCAGCTCAACCGGTGATGCCCAGATCGGCACGATCTCCTCTCAGGACAAGGCCGCGACCGGCGGCGGAAGCCCCGTCGAGGGAGCCGGGCTCGGCTTCGACCTGCCTCAGGGATGGCAGGCAGAGACCCCGGAGTCCAACATGCGGCTGGCTCAGGCGACGATCCCGGGGCCGGGCGGTCCTGGCCAGCTCGCCGTCTTCTTCTTCGGCCCTGGCGGCGGTGGACCGGTTCAGGCCAACATCGATCGGTGGGTGGGACAGATGGAGCTCGCTCCCGGCGCCGAGCCCCGCCCCGAAACTTTCGAAGCCAACAACTACCGGATCACCTGGGTGGATGTGAAGGGGACTCTCCTGCCGAGCACGATGGGGATGGGACCCTCGACGCCCATGCCGGACGCGCGGTTGCTGGGCGCGGTGGTCGAAGGTCCGGGCGGCCCCTGGTTTTTCAAGGTGACCGGCCCGGACTCGGCCCTGGCGCCGCAGCGCGACGCCTTCCTCGCGATGCTCAAGGGTGTGCGGGGGCAGTAGGGCTCAGAACGATCCCGAGCCAGCTCCGCCCCGGAGTCCCCGCCCTGTAGAGCTGATTGGCGGAAGCGCATGGGAATCGAACCCACCCCCGACGCCGCAACCGGCGCCGGACAACGGTTCGAAGACCGCTGGGGCTCCTGGGATCTCAATGCCTCCGGATTGAGGGGAGCCGGGGGGAAGGGATCGCGCAGAGCCGGAGACAGGACCTCGGGGCCGCATGGGGACACAGCCGTGACCGAGAAATAGCCTTATCTGCAGTACGATGAGTCGGCGCTGTCGCCACCCTTTTCCGGAGGTCCCTCTATGCGCTCCAAGCTGGCTCTGGCCTCGGCTCTCGGATTTCTGCTCACCTTCCCCGCCCTCGCGCAGAGCCCCGGTGCTCCGGCGGCCCTGTTCGCCAAGGATCCGGGGTCCTGCCCGAGCGCGGCGGCACCTTCGCCGACGGGCCAGAAGGACTACACATTCCGCCAGACCTGCACCCACGACTTCGAGTGCTTCTGTCCGGTCGACACGACCTGTACCTGCGTTAACAACGTCTGCCAAGTCGATTCAGGGACTCCCGGCGGCGGTCCAGGTGGCGGGCTCAGCCCGATCGACTGCAACGGCTATGTCACTTACTGCAACCAGACGAGCGAGTGCGGCTACTGCCCGACGGCGGGGACCTGCATCGGCCACATCTGCCGGTTTTAGCCCCAATACTGTTTACTTAGTTCTCGGCTTCGGCGATTCTTTCTGGAAAGAGAGAAAGGATAGCCATGGCCCGCTCCCTCGCGACGCTGCCTTCCGGAACGAGAGTTACCGACTTCGTGAGTCT
>JBKKAU010000047.1:0-2201 GCA_046714475.1 Thermoanaerobaculia bacterium | reverse complement strand
CCCACTCGAGCCCGAGCACCTCGGACCAGATGCCGGCCAGCAGCTCCTCGGCCGGCGTACGCGGCGCCACGCCGTCCAAGGACGCGGGCGACGCCTCCGGCGCCGGCAAGGCGCGGCGGTCTATCTTGCCGCTCGGCGTCAGCGGCAACGCGTCCAGCTTCATGTAGATCGCCGGGACCATGTAGGACGGCAGCCGCTCGCTCAGATGCTGCTGCAGCGCCGCCGTATCGACATCCCCTACCGCATAGACCACCAATCGCTGCGAGAGGGCTACCACCACGCTTTCGCGTACCGCGGGGTGGGTGGCCAACGCCGCCTCGATCTCCCCCAGCTCGATGCGATAGCCGCGGATCTTGACCTGATGGTCGAGCCGGCTCAGGTACTCGATCGTCCCCTCCGGCAGCCAGCGCACCAGGTCGCCCGTCGCATAGAGCCGGGCTCCCGGCTCCGCGAAGGGATCGGGGACGAACACCGCAGCGGTGAGGTCCGGCCGCCGCGCGTAGCCGCGGGCCACCGCGATGCCGCCGATATAGAGCTCGCCGGGGACGCCGACCGGCGCCGGCCGCATCCGCCGGTCCAGCACATGGAGGGCGACGTTGGCGATCGGACGACCGATCGGGACTGTCTGCTCCCCCGGCTCGCAGAGCCAGTGCGAGACCTCGACGGCGGCTTCGGTCGGGCCATAGAGGTTGAGCAGCTCGGCCCCGAGACGCTGCGAGAAGCGCTCCACAAGGTCCGGTGCCAGGGCCTCACCGCTCGCGCTCACCCGCCGCAGGGACACGCAACGCTCCACCCCGCTCTCCTCCAGGAAGGCGCGCAGCATCGACGGCACGAAGTGCGTCCAGGTGATCTGCTCGGAAACCAGCGTCTCCATCAGGTAGGCGGTGTCGCGGTGACCGCCCGGACGGGCCACTACCAGGCACAGGCCGTTCATCAGCGGCCAGAACAGGTCCCACACCGACACGTCGAAGCTGAACGGCGTCTTCTGCAGCACCCGGTCGTCCGGACCGGCGCCGTAGACCTCGCTCATCCAGAGCATGCGGTTGCCCACCGCGCCGTGCCGGTTCATCACGCCCTTGGGACGGCCGGTCGAGCCCGAGGTGAAGATCACGTAGGCGAGGTTGTCGGGACCCACACCGGAATCGAGCGGCGTGGCCGGATAGCCCTCCACGTCTTCTGGATGGTCGATGACCAGCCGGGCGCCGCTGTCCTCCAGCATCCAGGCCACGCGCTCGGCCGGCAGCTCCGGGTCGAGCGGCACGTAGGCGCCTCCCGCCTTGAGCACGGCCAGCAGGGAGATCACCAGGTCGAGCGAGCGCTCCAGGCGGACCCCCACCGTCACTTCGGGGCCGACCCCCAGCTCGCACAGACGGTGCGCCAGACGGTTGGAGTTCTCATCAAGCGCCGCGTAGCTCAGCGACCGGTCTTCGAAGACCAAAGCGATACGGTCGGGCTGGCGACGCGCCTGCTCCTCGATCGCCTGATGCAGACAGATCTCCGGACGCTCGACCGCGGTGTCGTTCCAGGACAGCAACACGTGCCGTTCCGATTCGGAGAGCAGCGGCAGGTCGGCAATACGCCGCTCCGGATCGGCCGCCGCGGCCTCCAGCAGCACCTGGAAGCGCTCCATCAGCCGCGCCACGGTCGAGGCGTCGAACAGGTCGACGCTGTACTCGACCGTCCCCAGCAGCTCGTCGCCGATCTCAGAGAGAACCAGGCTCAGGTCGAACTTGGTGGTGCGTGACGCCAGCGGCACGCCACGGATCTCCAGGCCGGACCGGTCCTCGCCGCCGCCCTGGGTCGCGGGCACGTTCTGCAGCGTGAAGATCACCTGGAACAGCGGCGAGCGGGAGAGGTCGCGCTGCGGCGACAGCTCCTCGACCAAGCGCTCGAACGGCACATCCTGGTGCGCGTAGGCGCCCAGAGCTCCCTCCCGCGCCCAACCCAACAGCTCCCGCACGCTGGGGTCGCCCGACAGGTCGGAGCGCAGCACCAGGGTATTGACGAAGAACCCGATCAGCGGCTCGATCTCCGAGCGCGTGCGGCCGGCGATTGGCGAGCCCACCACTAGGTCGTTGCTCCCGGCATGCCGGCCCAGCAGCGCCTGGAACAGACCGAGCAGCGTCATGAACAGCGTCGTACCCTCGCGCCGGCTCAGCGCCGCGAGGCGTTGTCCCCAGGGGGCCGGCAGCCGCACCGGA
>JBKKAU010000046.1:0-8126 GCA_046714475.1 Thermoanaerobaculia bacterium | reverse complement strand
CCCAGGGGGGGAGGGACGCAAGGCTTCGGCGGCGGTGGCCTCCGGGATGTTCTCCCCGCCGTTCTCCCCCTCTCCCGGGGGGGGGTGGGAGGGAGATGGGAGAGGGGGCCGGGGGGTGAGGATTCCGCGGGAAGACGCCTCCGCAACCTGAACCCGCCGTGCATACACGTTGTAGAGCTCGGTCCCTTCCAGATAGACGTCCTGCTCCACGACCGCCTCGAAGCCTCGCGCGGCGAGGACTTCCAGGACCTTGTCGCGGATGCCGGCGTCGTGGACCTCGAGGACCATCTGCCGGATCCTGGGCCAATCCTCTTCGGCGATGCCGGCGAGGACGTCCAGCTCGCTGCGCTCGGCGTCGACCTTCAGCAGGTCGATCCGGTCGAGGCCGTGCTCGCGGATCACCGAAGAGACGGTGGTGAGACGGCAGGCCACCCGCTCGCTCTTCATGTGATCGTCGAGCCAGGTGTCGAGCTCGCCTTCGCGCTCATTCCGCCAAGTCTCGAAGCCGCCCGCTCCCATCTCCTTGTCGAGCACCCGCTGCTCGTTGAGGATGTGGGCCTTGATGTCCTCCCGGTCCTTGGCGAGGTCGGGGAAGCGGCCCGAGGTCGAGGGGAAGAACGGGTAGTAGGTGAAGGTCTCGGTGCGCTCGCCGTCGGCGACGCCCGCGGCGTAGACGGTGGCGTTGAGCCCATGGAGCTCGGCGTTCAGGCGCAGCACCTCGGCGGTCGGCGGGATTGGTTCGAAGGAGAAGATCCGCGCGCCCGGCACGGTCTTCCCCACCCAGAGGGTGAAGAGACCCATGTTGGCGCCGATGTCGAAGACGCAGGCGCCCGGCGCCAGCTCGATGCCGTGCCGGCGGTAGACCTCGCCCTCGAAGATCTCCTTGTAGATCGAGGCGGTGATCCCCTCGTGCTGGTGGACCACCACCATGCCGTTCGGCAGCTCGTGGGTGGCGCGGCCGGCGAGCCGACCCTCGCGCTCCAGGCGCAGGAGCTGGCGGACGGGCAGGGCGCGTTGCGCGTCGGGGACGACGTAGCCGACGAGGCGCCGGTCGCCCTGCGCGTCCTCGCGCGCCACGACGACCGCTTCCGCGACTCCGGGGTGCGCGGCGAGCGCCGCCTCGACCTCGCCCGGCTCGATGCGGAAGCCGCGGATCTTGACCTGCTGGTCGGCCCGGCCCAGGTACTCCAGGTCGCCGTCCGGCAGCCGCCGCGCGAGGTCGCCCGTGCGGTAGAGACGCGCTCCGGGCTCGGCGGCGAACGGGTCGGGAAGGAAGCGCTCGGCGGTCAGCTCGGGCCGGCCGAGATAGCCGCGCGCCAGGCCGGCGCCGCCGACGTACATCTCCCCCGCCACGTCGAACGGCGAAAGCTCCAGGCTCTCATCAAGCACGTGGACGGTCAGGTCCGGGATCGGCTCGCCGATCACACTGCCGGCCCCGTCGGAGACAGTGTCGTGGACCGCCAGGGGGCGGTAGGTGACGTGGACCGTGGTCTCGGTGATGCCGTACATGTTGACCAGGCGCGGCCGGCGGTCGCCGTGGCGCTCGAACCAGGGGGCGAGGCCCGGGAGGCCCAGCGCCTCGCCGCCGAAGATCACCCAGCGCAACGACTTGGGCGCCTTGTGGTCCGCGCCGGCCATGGAGGCGGCGAGTTGGGCGAAGGCGGACGGCGTCTGGTTGAGGACGGTGACCCGCTCGCGCTCCAGCAGCTCGTGGAACGACTCGGGCGAACGGCTCACCCAGAAGGGCACGATCACCAGCCGGCCGCCGTGGAGCAGAGCCCCCCAGATCTCCCAGACCGAGAAGTCGAAGGCATAGGAGTGGAACAGGGTCCAGGTGTCGCGCTCGTCGAAGCGGAACCAGCCTTGCGTCGACTCGAACAGCCGCGCCACGTTGCCGTGGGTCACCATCACCCCCTTGGGGCGTCCGGTCGAGCCCGAGGTATAGATGACGTAGGCGACGTTGCCGAGGCTGGCGCCGGAGCGCGGCGATTCCTGGCCGTCGCGCCGGGCGATCGCCTCGGCCTCCTCGTCGAGCAGCAGCGGCACGATCTCCGCCGGCAGCTCGGGGAGCCGGTCCTTCTGACTGCGCCGGGTGATCAGCACCCGGGCGCCGGCGTCCTCGAGCAGGAACCGGAGCCGCTCCGCCGGATAGGCGGGGTCGAGAGGCAGGTAGGCGCCGCCGGCCTTCAGGGTGGCGAGGATGGAGGTCACCATCTCGGGGGTGCGGTCGAGGCAGATGCCGACCAGGACCTCGGGCCCCACCCCCAGCCCGCGCAGGTGCCAGGCCAGGCGGTTGGCGTCGCGGTCCAGGTCGCCGTAGGTGATCTCGTCCCCCTGGTAGACCAGGGCGATTGCGTCGGGATCGTCCTGGACGCGGTCCTCGAACCGGCGGTGGAGACAATCGGGATCGTCGGCGCCTCCCGAAGACGGTGTAGACGGCGGCGCGGCCGAGCGGCGGACCGTCTCGCCCGGGGCGGCGAGGAGCTGCCGGCGCTCGGCTTCGGTGAGCAGCGGCAGGGCGGACAGCGCGCGGCCGGGGTCGGCGGCCGCGCCTTCGAGGAGGAGGCGGAAGCGCTCCATCAACGAGGCGGCGGCGTCCTCGGCCAGCAGGTCGCGGTTGTACCAGAGCATGCCCGCGAGGCCCGCGTCCCCGTCGGTCAGCACGAGCGAAAGATCGTAGGTGGTCATCGGGATCTCGGCGTCGACGCCCGACATCTCGAGGCCCGGCAGCGTGATATTGGGCATAGGCATGTTCTGCAGCTGCAGGAAGGCCTGGAACAGCGGCGAGCGGCTCGCGGCGCGGTCCGGCTGGAGCTCCTGGACCAGGCGGGTGAACGGGAGGTCCTGGTGCGCGTAGGCGCCGAGCGCCACCTCGCGCACGCGGTCGATCAGCCCGCGGAACGGGGGATCGCCGCCGAGGTCGGAGCGCAGCACCAGGGTGTTGACGAAGTAGCCGATGAGGTCTTCGACCTCGGACCGGTTGCGGTTGGCGACCGACGTGCCGACCAGGATGTCGGTCTGGCGGGTGTAGCGGTGCAGCAGGGCCTGAAACCCGGCGAGCAGGACGACGAACAGCGTGGCCCCTTGCTCGCGGGCGAGCGCCCGCAGGGCCGCGGACAGCTCCGGCCCCAGATCCACGGTCACCAGACCGCTGTGCAGGCTCTCGACCGCGGGGGCGGTCCGGCCGCCGGAGAGGTCGAGGACCGGCAGCGGCCCGGCCAGGCGCTCGCGCCAGTAGCCGAGCAGGCCCTCCAGGGCGTCCCCCCGCAGGTATTGCCGCTGACAGATCGCGTAGTCGGCGTACTGGACGGGCAGCTCGGGCAGCGGCGACGGCCGGCCCTGGCGGTAGGCGCCGTAGAGGGCCGCCATCTCGCGCAGCAGCACGCCGCCGGACCAGCCGTCGAACAGGATGTGATGCGGGCCGAGGAGAAGCGTATGGTCCTCGCGGCCGAGGCGCAGCAGCAGGGCGCGCACCACCGGCCCGCGGCCGAGGTCCATGGCGCGATGGGTTTCGGCCTTGGCCAGGGCCTGCACCTCCGCCTCGCGGCGCGCCTCCGGCAGGGCCTGGAGGTCGACCCGCGGCATGGGCAGCCCGGCCGCCGGAGCGATCCGCTGCACCGGCTTGCCGTCGACGACGGGGAAGGTGGTGCGGAAGACCTCGTGACGCCGCACCAGCTCGTCGAGCGCGAGGCCGAGGGCGCCGGCGTGCAACTCGCCGTGCAGGCGCACCGGGATCAGCGAGATCATCGTCGACCCGTCGATCCGGTCGAGCAGCCACATCCACTCCTGGGCGAAGGAGAGCGGCGCGTCGCCTTCCCGTTCCACCCGTACGATCGGCGGCGTCTCGATGCCGTGGCCGGCGCGCGCCAGGGCCTCGATCTCGCGCGCCAGACCGGCGACGGTGGGCGCTTCGAACAGCGTGCGCAGGGGGATCTCCACGCCGGCGGCCTCGCGCAGCCGCGAGATCGCCTGGGTGGCGAGCAGCGAATGCCCGCCGAGCTCGAAGAAGTCGTCCTCGATGCCGATCCCTTCGAGGCCGAGCACCTCGCTCCAGACGCCCGCCACCATCTCCTCGGCCGGCGTGCGCGGCGCCATGCGGCTCTGGACCGGAGCGGACGCGGAGACCGGCTCGAGCTTCGCCAGGGCGTGGCGGTCCACCTTGCCGTTGACGGTGAGCGGCAGCTGGTCGAGCAGCACGAACGCCCCGGGCACCATGAACGCCGGCAGCTCGCCCTCCAGGAAATGCCGCAGCTCGGGCACCAGACGGCGGGCGAGCTGCCGGCGGAGGGGGTCGTTGGCGTAGGCGGACCAGGGAAGAGAACCCCCCTCCTGGCCTCCCCCGCTCCCTACCGCCCCCCACCCAGGGGGGGAGGGACGCAGAGATGCAACGTCCGCGATGCCATTCTCCCCCTCTCCCGGGGAGGGCGGGAGGGGTGGCGGGAGAGGGGGCCGGGGGGTGAGGGCCCGCCACAGCACCGCGTCGAACCTGAAGGGAGACCCCGGATCGACCTCCACCCGAACCTCATACCCAAGCCGCTCGCCGAGCAACCAGACGTCTTCGGGCTCGACGCCCGCCTCCGCCTTCTCCGAGATCGCCCGCCGCAGCTCCTCGACCGTCCGCCGCTCCGGCCCTTCGGGCGCGAGCAGCTCCAGGGCCGCCGCCTCGGTGGCGAGCCGGGCGTTGCGCAATCCCGGAACGCGGACCGCCTCCGGGGAGGTCTCGGTCAGCAGCCGCTCCAGGTCCGGCAGCGTCTCGATCCCGCCGACCTCTCCCCCGCTGTCATCCTGAGCGGAGCGAAGGATCTGGGGGCGGGGCGCTCCCCCGACATGCAGCACCACGTCATACCGGAACCGCGTCAGCTCGTTGTGGGCGCGCCCCCGCTTGTGCAGCACCTCGACGCGGGAGATCTCCGGCAGATGCCGGGCCAGGGCGTGGAAGAAGGCCGGATCGATGACCAGTTCCTCTTCGTCGTTCCCCCTCCGGGCCACCCGCCGGCGCAACTCGGCGACGCTCGCCGTGCCGCGGCTTTGATGGAGCTCGACCGAGGCATGGAGCGCTTCGAGCAGGGGCAGGTTGCGGACGTCGCCGAGGAAGACCGCGCCGCCGGGCGCCACCGCCCGCACCGCGCCTTCGAGCACCCGGACGAGGTAATCGATGCCCGGGAAGTACTGCGCCACCGAGTTCAAGACCACCAGGTCCAGCTCGCCGGGGCCGACGCCGCTCCAGTCGTCGGCGAGCCCCTGGGCCAGCTCCACCTGCGGCAGCTCGATCCCGGGCCGGGAGAGCTGGCTTTGGACGTAATCGAGCGCCACGGCCGAGAAGTCGGTGCCGCGGTAGCGCTCGGCTCGCGGCGCCACCCGGAAGAGCAGCAGACCGGTGCCGCAGCCGACCTCCAGCACCCGGCGGTGCGGCAGCGCCAGCAGGCGGCCCACGGTCGCCTCCACCCACTCGCGCATCTCTTCGGCGGGGATCGGCTCGCCGGTGTAGCTGCTGTTCCAGCCCTGGATGTTGAAGGTCGGGTCTTCCGACGCCGGCGAAGCGGGGCCTTGGCCGTAGGTCTCCTCGTAGAGGTTCCGCCACTGCGAGACGTGCTCGCCGGCGTCGGCCGAGCCCTCCTCGGTCGTGGCGCCGGCTTCGGCGGCCGGCCGGGGGACCACGCAGGCCACCAGCCGCTTGTCGCCCTTGTCTCCGCCATCGATCTCCTGGATCACCACCGCCGCCTCCCGCACCTCCGGGTGGCGGGCGAGGACGCTCTCGATCTCCCCCAGCTCGATGCGGTAGCCGCGCAGCTTGACCTGGCCGTCGCGCCGGCCCTGGAACTCGATCAGGCCGTCGCCGCGCAGGCGCACCATGTCGCCCGTGCGGTAGAGGCGCGAGCCCGGTTCAACGGCGAAGGGATCGGGCACGAACCGCTCGGCGGTCAGCTCGGGCCGGCCGAGATAGCCGCGCGACAGGCCCTCGCCGCCCGCGACCAGCTCGCCGTAGACGCCCACCGGCACCGGCCGCAGATGGGCATCGACCACGTGGGCGCGGGTGTTGCCGATCGGCGTGCCGATAGGAACGGTGCTCCCGACCTCCGCCGGATCGGTCATCGGGTGGCAGCAGGTGAAGGTGGTCCCCTCGGTGGGGCCGTAGCCGTTGATCACCGTGCAGCCGGGCAGCGCCGCGAGCGCCCGCCGGACGTGCTCGGGGGAGAGGACGTCGCCGCCGGCGAGGAGCTGGCGCAACGGCTTCAGGCGCTCGATCGGCCCCTCCACCATCTGGTGGAAGAGGCCGGCCGTCAGCCAGAGGGTGGTGACGCCCCATCGCGACACCGCGTCGCCGATCTCCTCCAGCGACGGCCGGTAGGACGGGAAGACCGCCAGACGCCCGCCGTTGGCAAGGGGAGCCCAGATCTCCAGCGTCGAGGCGTCGAACGAGATCGGCGCGAGCTGCAGGAAGACCTGCTCCGGCCCGAGATCGGCGAAACCGGTCCTCCGCATCGGGCGCACCAGCCGCACTATATTGCGGTGGGTGACGGCCACGGCCTTGGGCCGGCCGGTCGAGCCCGAGGTGTACATGACGTAGGCGAGGCCGTCGCAGGTGGGGCGGACCGGGTCGGCCCCCTCGTGCTCCTCGGGGTCCACGGCCAGCTCGACGGCGACTCCCTCTCGCGCCCGCTCCGGCAGGCCCGCCAGCAGGTCGGGCTGGGCGAGGAGGATGCGGGCGCCGGCGTCCTCGCGCATCCAGGCCAGGCGCTCCCCGGGATAGGCCGGGTCGAGCGGCAGATAGGCGCCGCCGGCTTTCAGGATGGCCAACAGGCCCACGATCATGGCCGGCGAGCGCTCGGCGAGCAGCGCGACCGGGACTTCGGGGCCGACGCCCAGGCCCGCGAGCCGCCGCGCCAGACGCGCCGAGCGCCGGTCGAGGTCGGCGTAGGTGAGGTCCCCGTCGTCCGACGAGACCGCCACCGCGCCCGGCCGCGCCGCCGCCTGCTCCTCGAACAGGTCGACCAGGCTCGCGGCGGGAAGCTCCGCGCCGGTGTCGTTCCACTCCAGGAGCTGGAGGCGCTCGGGCTCCGACAGCAGCGTCAGCGTCGACAGAGGCCGTTCGGGGGTCGCGACCGCCTCCGCGATCAGGGTCCTCATATGGGCCGCGAAGCGCTGAAAGGTCGGCTCGTCGAACAGGTCGGTGGCGTAGATGAGGTCGACGGCCAGCGCGCCCCCGGCCTCCCAGAAATAGATCTCCAGGTCGAAACGGGTCGTCGGAAAGTCGAGCTCCACCGGGGCGAGGGTGATGCCCGGGAGGTCCACCCGCCCCCAAGGCATGTTCTGCAGGGCGAACATGACCTGGAACAGCGGGTTGTGCGACAGCTTGCGCTCGGGGTTCAGCTCCTCGACCAGGCGCTCGAAGGGGAGGTCCTGGTGCGAGTAGGCGTCGAGCGTGGCGCGCCGCGCCCGGTCGAGCATGTCGAGGAACGTCGGATCGCCCGAGAGGTCGCCGCGCAGCACCAGGCTGTTGACGAAGAAGCCGATCAGCGGCTCCAGCTCGGCCCGGTTGCGGTTGGCGATGGCGCTGCCGGTGATCACGTCCTCCTGGCCGGTCTGGCGGCCGAGCAGGATCTGGCAGGCGGCGAGCAGGGTCATGAACAGCGAGGCGTCGCGGCTCCTCGAGAGGGCGGCGAGCGGCTGCGCCTGCTCGGGCTCGATGTCGAAGCGCACCCGCGCGCCGCGGAAGCTCTGCGTCACCGGCCGCGGCCGGTCCGTGGGCAGGTCGAGCGACGGCGCGCCGGCGAGCCGCTCGCGCCAGTAGTCGAGCTGCGCCTCCAGCACCTCGCCGGTGAGCCAGCCGCGCTGCCAGACCGCGAAGTCGGCGTACTGGATCGGCAGCTCGGGCAAGGGCGAGGGACGGCCCTCGACGGCCGCGGCGTAGAGCGCCGAGACCTCCCGCACCAGCACGCCCATGGACCAGCCGTCGCTGACGATGTGGTGCAGGGTCAGCGCAACGAGGTGCTCGGCCTCGGCCAGCCGGAACAGCGCTCCCCGGAACAGCGGTCCGCGCGTGAGGTCGAAGGGGCGGAGGGCCTCCTCGCCCGCCAGGCGGAGAGCTGCGCGGCCGCGCTGCGGCAGCCCCGACAGGTCCACCA